>CANRXD010000168.1 GCA_947643685.1 uncultured Clostridium sp.
GGGAATCCTGCTAAAATTGTCAGAAGATACGTTGCCTGGGACAGGGAAGCAAAGGATTTTGTTGAAAACCATGATTTTTTTGAACCATATTGTTTTTGTGAATCAGAGTTAGAGTATGATAAGGAGTTAAATGATGAGGGGAGAGGGTAATATGTTCACTTATCTTATCACCGGCTCCTCTGGTTATATTGGTTCCATGTTGTCAAAGTATCTGCTGGAAAATGAACCAGACAACAAAATTGTCGTTCCCGTTCGTGACATCCGAAGGTCAAAGAATCGTTTCAGGGACATTTCTGTTTTGACGGAAACAGGCCATCTGCGCCTGTTCCGGGCAGATCTGCGCGACTGCAATTTCCCGGGATATTTTTACGAGAAGGCAGATCAAATTGATTACATCCTCCACTGTGCCTCCGTTACTGATTCCAGGGAGATGGTTTCCCATCCCGTGGAAGTGATTCAAAGTATTGTGAACGGAACTCAAAATGTACTGGAGCTGGCCAGACGTTATCAAATAAAAAGTATGGTCTATCTTTCCAGTATGGAAGTTTACGGGGAGACTGACTGTTCTGACGGACACCGTGCGGCGGAAGATACGGCAGGTGCCGGAAAAGTGGAGCTTCTGTCTGCCAGGAGCTGCTATCCGCTGGGGAAGCGAATGGCGGAAAATCTCTGTTACAGCTATTTTAAAGAATATGGTGTTCCGGTAAAAATCGCCAGACTTTCCCAGACCTTTGGCAAGGGAGTGCCTCCCACGGATAACCGCGTATTTTCCCAGTTTGCCCGTGCGGTGAAGGCCGGCGAGGATATTGTCCTCCATACGGAAGGAAATTCCATGGGGAATTATTGCGGGATTGACGATGTGGTTTCCGGTATCCTGACAATCCTGAAACAGGGGAAGGACGGGGAGGCTTATAATGTAGTAAACGAGGAAAACACTATGACTATCCGGCAGATGGCCCGGCTGGTGGCATCACAGGTGGCGGAAGGACGGATCAGAGTACATACGGAGATACCGCCGGATAACCGTTATGGATACGCAGTGGACACGGGACTTAAGCTGTCCGGAGAAAAGCTCATGCGGCTGGGCTGGAAACCGGACAAAAATCTAACGGACATGTACCGGGAAATGCTGGAGGATATGAGATGAGACTGTATCAGAAAAAACAATGCCTGGAAACCATAACACTGCTTGGGGAAGCACATGGCGAAATCGCTGGGCTGATAAAAGAGAAAAAGTTCGGGAACGCGCAGAAACTTTTGGAGAAGTGCCAGCAAAGCGCAATTTGTATGGGCACATTGGTGGAAACAGCAGAAGGGGAGGGGACGAGAGTTGTCCGGTACCTGGAAGAATACTGTGAGCTTGTCTATCAGCTTTATGTAGAGCTTTCGTCCGGAGCTCTGGTGGATGTGGCACAGCTTAAAAAGAAACTGCAAAAACAGCTCATAAAGACGGTTGACAGTCTGATTCAGGACATTACCACGGAACAGGAAGCAGTGTTTCTTCCTTATAAAGCGTCCATGTGGGATTCCCTGGAATCTGTGTGGAGGGCAGCTGCGGAAGATCCATGCTGTACTGCCCTGGTGATCCCCATTCCTTATTACGACAGAAATCTGGACGGTTCTTTTGGAGAGATGCATTATGAAGCGGATTTATTTCCCGATTCCGTTCCGGTTATACCATACAATGCCTATGATTTTGAGGCCTGCCATCCGGATATAATTTTCATTCACAATCCTTATGATGATAAAAATTATGTAACCAGTGTGTCTCCGTTTTTTTATTCTGAAAATTTAAAAAAGTATACAGACGAGCTGGTCTATATCCCGTATTTTGTCCAGGATGAGATTGACCCGTTTGACGAGGCGGCAGTTCAGGCGATGGAGCATTTTTGCACAGCCCCCGGCGTGGTGAACGCGGACCATGTGGTTGTACAGTCAGAAGCCATGCGCCAGGTTTATGTAAATGTGCTGACAAAATATACAGGCGAGTACCTGCGTTCCTATTGGGAAAAAAAGGTCCTGGGACTGGGTTCTCCCAAGTTTGATCGGGTGCGAGGCCTGAGAGGGGAGGATTTTCCGATTCCGGACTATTGGAAAACGCTGATCCAAAAAGAGGCCGGAGGCCGAAAGAAGGTCATTTTTTATAATACTACCGTAAGCGCTATTCTGCAAAGCGGCGAGGCTATGCTGGATAAGATAGAAAGAGTGCTTTGTATGTTTCGGGAAGAGAGCGGGGAAGTGGTACTTTTGTGGCGGCCTCATCCGTTAATGGAGGCTACGCTTGCCTCCATGCGTCCGCATCTGCTGGAAAGATATCGCAGGATCGTGGAGGAATATAAAGCGGCCGGCTGGGGGATTTACGACGATTCCGCTGACCTGGATCGTGCAATCGCTGTGAGCGACGGGTATTATGGGGATATGAGCTCCGTTGTATGGCTGTATCGGGAAACCGGGAAGCCGGTTATGATACAGATAGCAGAATACTGATCGGGGGTTGTGAAGGATGCAGTGAAACTATCGGTAGGAAAGGGTCGGATATGGGAAGAAGAAATAGAAAAACAGAGTTGAAAGGTGTGGCAGCGGTTGTGATATTGTCGCTTATTTTTTCAACAGGGGCGGCTGCAGTGTCAGATGACACTCTGATTTCCGGGACGATAGATGAGAGCAGCGCTGTCTCCTTTATGAAGACAGATTCGGATGCCGCAGTCCCTTCTGTTGAGAACGGACCAAATGTTGCAACCCCTTCCACAGCGAAAAAAAAGGATGATGGGGACTTCCATGATGTATCAAAAGGAAAGGGGGACATCAGTTCCCGGACCATGACAGAAGAGTCTGCCATATCAGTAAAATACCCCATTGCTGCCGAAGCAGAAGGATCCCCGTTTGACTTTTTTCTTGACCCCTGTGGCCTGATTGATGGGACGGAGGCCATGAGGTACGGAAAAGGGTGCGTGGAGGAAGGAGCGACGCTGCTTTTTCATAATCGGGAGGGGGAATATGATTTCTCAAAAGAAAGCGACAAGCTGACGATACAGACCCGGGAACCAGTTGAAATCACAGTATCCGCATATCTCAGTGAACTGGGGGAACTTTTGGTTATGGAGGACAGGGATTTTTCGGGAAGTGATGTGTGTGGGATGTATCTGGCCCTTGTGGATGACCGGGGAAATGAGCAGCCGTTGTCAGCGGATGGTGAGGCCTCTCTCAGCCTGTCTCTGGAACCTGGCAGCTACTCGTTTGGCCTGGCCGGGGCCTGTAATCCTGATGCGGATTGGCAGGAGATGTCCATACGGCCGAAGGTCACAGTAACATGGTGTGTGGAATCGGCGGGGGATGAAGGAGAAAAATGAACCGCTTTTCAGGAAAATGCGAGATAACAGAATTCGCAGAGAACCAAGAGGAGGCGGAGAAACAGGACTACGAGCTGAAAGATTTCATTAAGGATAGTCATCAAATAAGTTTGTTTGTCAGAGCTGGGTCGCAAAAATCTTTATGGGAATCAGTTATCAGGTATGGTGTACCATTTATAGAGGAAACGATAAGATTTAAGGGAAACGATGCCAGGAGGAAGCTTGGGATACCACTTCAAAGCAAGCGCCATACACTGCTGTCGGATAAGATGGGATTTCATTTCTTTGAGCTTCCAAACTGCCAGATGATGTGGATGAGGATGATATGTTATTGTTGTGGCTTTTGCTGTTCAAGGCGGAAACGGAAGAGGAATTAGAGAAGATTAAAGAGATGGAGGTGCCAATTATGAGTCGGCGATTAATGCTGATTATACGATTACAGCTTCATCAGAATTCCGCGAGAAAGAAAGGCTCCGTGCAAAAGCAAGGCATGATGAGGCACAGGCATTGTATAATGCCGGAAAAAAATATCGCAAAAACTTCTTAAACGGAACAGACCTGTTGATGAAATTGTGGAAGATACTGGATTGACTCATGAGAAAGTTGAAGAGTTGTGCATAAAGAGTTGAGGGTATCCAAATAGAACTGGAAATGTTGTCAATGCAATTCCCGGTTCTATTTTTGTGTGTAAATATTTCCCTGGCATGGAAAGGATAGCGTATTATCGGCATTCTCCTGCATAACCTCAGTTTCAAGTTCTTTTAGCTCATCAAACGATAAAGCCGGCACACACAGTCCAATTTCTTCCAGTGATAATTTTCCCATTTTTATCATTTTTTCGGCTGCTTTTCTTTCCGTCTCCTTCTCAATATCTTTTGTATAAGTTCTCATAATCTGCTCATCATCAAATAAACTCATCATAATCGTTACTACCTCCACCTCTTTACTGCTTAGATACTGCTTCAAAATGTTCCTGTCCTTGCAAATACGGATTGTTTCTGTAACCGCCTGTTTTGTCATTCCATGTTCTTTTATCTGCTTGTTAAAAACCTTACAAAAAACAATGTACTCATTGATTATATTGTCCTTATCGCTTTCATATATTACTTTGGCTTTTATCTCAATATCAATATCTGTACCATCAAAAAACTCCTGCGATAAAAATATTGTATCGGGTTTTTTGCCTTCGTTTCCTGTGTATATTACGTATAATTCAGGCTTTGGCATTTTTACTCTCTTGCTTTTATATAAGCTCTGACTGGTTCGCTCAAAATATTCATGATAACTCTGCGCCAAATACAACAATATTCTGATTAAAATATTTACTGTCCATGAAGATTGAACTTCTAAGAGCAAAAGTAATTTATCATTACCCACCATAATGCCTAAGTCATTATAGAGATTGTCTGTCAGAACATTATTTATCGTTATGATATCCAGCGCATCCTCTGTCGTTTCCGTATCC
>CANRXD010000169.1 GCA_947643685.1 uncultured Clostridium sp.
TTTATGAAAACAAGTTTTCAACACGTTTTTTACTCTGAATCTTCGCACGGCTGAATTGTTACAATTATGTCAGCATGTTAGTGAAAAAAGATGGAAAAATTCAGCACTTTACTTTATAATAGATTTAAAGGGAAAATTACAGGCCTAAAGCAGCAGTATCCGCAGCGCTTGAAGTTTTACGGCGGAGGCCGCATGTTCGGGACAGATGACGGGGGAGAAACGATGGCACAAAAAAAGAACAGACATGAGCTCCTGTATCCGCTGGGAGTAACGCCGATGGCAGATGAGATAAAAATTCTTGTGAGAGCAGAGGGAGAGGACGTGAAACTTCTGCTGTTTAAAAAAGGGGAGGAAGAGGCCGAAGAGGTGATCGCCTTTAAGAAAGAGGACAGGATCGGGGATGTATGGTCCATGACTCTTAAGGGCTATGATCTTAAAAATATGGAATATGGATTCGAGGCGAATGGGAGCTGGTTTGCAGACCCTTGTGCCAGAGCAGTCACAGGCTGGGAGAAATGGGGCGATTTCTCCAGGGCAGAGAAAAGAGTGAAAGCCCGTCTGGTAACCGATGATTTTAGCTGGGAGGGTGACAAAAGACCGGAAATTCCTTATGCGGAAACAATAATTTATCGTCTCCATGTCAGGGGATTTACGAAGCATCCGTCGTCCAGGGTGAAGGCCAGAGGGACTTTCATGGGAGTGATGGAGAAAATTCCGTATTTAAAAGAGCTGGGAGTTACAGCGGTGGAGCTTATGCCGGTGACGGAGTTTAATGAGATCATGATGACAGAAGCCATGGACCAGATCCCGGGGCAGGAGCAGAAGCCGACAGGACGCCTTAACTACTGGGGCTATGGGCCGTCTTTTCTCTATGCGGTAAAGGCGGCCTATGGCACGGGGCGAAAAAAGCCGGAAACGGAGTTTAAAATGCTGGTAAAAAGACTCCATGAGGAACAGATGGAGTGTATTGTGGAGATGTATTTTACGGGAAAGGAACCGGCGGTTCAGGTGCTGGACGTGCTGCGTTACTGGGTGCAGGAGTATCATGTAGACGGATTTTGCCTTACTGGTTTCGCGCCGCTTACAGCGATTGCTGAAGATCCATTTTTAAAGAGGACAAAACTTTTTGCCAGTTCCTGGGGAGAAGCCATGGAACGGAGGGGCTGCAGGGGATATCAGACTCCGGGCGATGGTCCTGTGACAATAAGAGAAAAAAATCTGGCAGAGTATAATGATCAGTTTCAAATGGATATGCGGAGGTTTCTGAAGGGCGATGAGGGTATGATAAACAGTCTGGCCTTCAGAAGCCGCAGGAATCCGGAGGGCTTTGGCGTTATCAATTACATGGCCAATACAAATGGCATGACCATGATGGATATGGTAACTTATGACAGAAAGCATAACGAAGAGAACGGAGAGGACAACCGGGACGGAAATGACTTTGAGTGTTCCTGGAACTGTGGAGAGGAGGGTCCGACAAGAAAGAAAAAGATTGCCAGACTGAGGGAGCAGCAACTCTGTAACGGATTTTTGCTTCTGTTTTTGAGTCAGGGAACTCCGCTTCTTTTGGCCGGGGATGAGTTTGGAAATTCCCAGAACGGAAATAACAATGCCTATTGTCAGGACAACAAAACCACATGGCTGGACTGGAAGCTGATGGAAAAAAATCATGAACTGTATGAGTTTGTGAAAACGCTGATAGCATTTCGGAAAAAGCACAAAGTATTCCACATGGACAGAGAGCCCAGGATTATGGACTATAAGTCCTGCGGACGGCCGGATGTTTCCTATCACGGAGAAAATGCCTGGAGACCGGGATTTGAAAATTACAGGCGTCAGTTTGGGATCCTCTATTGGGGACCTTATGAGAAAAGTGCGGATGGCTCGTCAGACGATACTTTCTATGTAGCATATAACATGCATTGGGAGCCACATGTGTTCGGCCTTCCTCATCTTCCAAAGGGGCAGCTCTGGCATGTGGCGTATGACACTTCCAGAGGCCCTGAGGGGGGGAGGTACAGAGAGGGGGAAGAGCCGGTTCTGGAAAATCAGGTGCAGGCAGAGATTCCGGCGAGAGGAATTATGGTTTTTTCAAGTAGGAATGAAAGCGGGTATTTCACGTATGAAACCCCTGTTGGCGAGATTACGATATGCTGTCGCAGCGGGGCAGTAACAGGGCTCCGGTTTGGCCGTGTGGTGCCGGAAGACACAGATTTAAGAGAGATGCGGACAGAGCTGTCAGACAAGGCATGTGAACAGCTTTTGGAATATCTGAATGGAATCAGGAAAAAATTTGATCTTCCTCTTCAGATGGAGGGCACAGAGTTCCAAAAGAAGGTCTGGGATGCCCTTTTAACCATTCCTTATGGAGAGACCCGCAGCTACAAGGAAATTGCGGAGCAGATCGGAGATGTGAAAGCCACCCGGGCAGTGGGGATGGCTAACAATAAGAATCCCATCGCCATTGTGGTGCCATGCCACAGAGTCGTGGGTGCTGACGGGACGCTGACCGGATATGCCGGGGGACTGGATATTAAGAAAAAGCTGCTGGAACTGGAAAAAAGCGGCAGCTGTGAGAGAACGGAGAATTAAGGGCATAAATAACCGGGAGCGCCGGCAGGATGTAACAATTCAGGGGTCATCTGAGCCGTTACTTCATAACTTCACGGGCGCTTCCGGTTATTTTCTGGCAGGCGATCCTGCTATGGAAAGATTCATGGCCGGATAGTTTCTGTGTTTTATCATGATACAGGATAAATGAGTTGTTCTTCCTGTATATTTTCCAGAACCTCATCGTAGAATTTCTTAGCCAGATATTTTGCCATCGGAAGGTTCATGTCCAGATAGTTTCCGCAGTCTTTTGCAGCAGCGCCGGGAATTTCTCCCTCATAGTCGCGGATAAACAAAAACATCTCCTGCAGAAGCGGAATAATATCAGCAGACTCATAATCTCCGGTAAGAAGAAGATAAAAGCCGGTCCGGCAGCCCATGGGGCCGAAGTAGAGAACCAGATCTTTATAAAGTTTATGGTTTCGTAAAAAAGTTGCCCCCAGGTGTTCGATGGTGTGAATTTCGGCTGTGTTCATGACGGGTTCATGGTTGGGGCGGGTCATGCGGATGTCAAAGGTGGTTACATGGGTATCTCCTGATATGTCACGTCTGGAAACATAGACACCAGGCAGAAGTTTTAAATGGTTGACTGTAAAGCTGGGGATTTTTTCCATAGATGTTTTCCTTTCTTCATAAATTTTCTTATGCCCCATCGCGAAGCGATGCGAAACAGAACGTATGTGGTAACGGTTCGGGGATTATCTGAACGGTTACTGCTGATATTATTATAGTCTTAAAATTTACAGGATACAAGATAATTTATTTCTTGTATCCGCATAAAACTTGTACTATAATGGAACTGTTCAGCAGGTCTGTCCTGAACAGGCGCCATTGGTGTTTGGGATTGCCGCAGGCTGATAACAGTTCGGGTACGTCTGCGCGTTCAACGCACAGCCTGTATGAAAACGGATGTAACGGAAAATTAACAAGGAGATAAATTGATGTTAGACGGAAAAAAAACTTTATTCAGCGGAATGCAGGCCACCGGAAATCTGACTCTGGGAAACTATCTTGGGGCTTTAAAGAACTGGGTTAATATTTCGGATGATTACCAGACCTTTTTCAGTGTGGTGGATATGCATTCCATTACGGTGCGCCAGGATCCGGCGGAACTGAGAAAACGTGCAAGAACGCTTCTCACTCTCTATATTGCGGCGGGGCTGGATCCGGAAAAGAACTGTATTTATTACCAGTCTCATGTTTCGGGGCATGCGGAGCTGGCCTGGATCTTAAACTGCTTTACGTATATGGGGGAACTGAATCGCATGACTCAGTTTAAGGATAAGGCGGCAAAGCACGCAGACAACATTAATGCCGGATTATTTACGTACCCGGTTTTGATGGCTGCTGATATTTTATTGTATCAGGCGGATGTGGTTCCTGTGGGAATCGACCAGATGCAGCATTTAGAGCTGACACGGGATATCGCCATCCGCTTCAACAATATTTATGGTGATGTATTTACAATCCCGGAGGCCTATATTGGGAAAGCAGGAGCCAAGATCATGAGTCTTCAGGATCCGTCTAAAAAGATGTCCAAATCTGATGAGAATCCCAATGGCAGCATCTATCTGATGGACGATCCGGATACCATCATCAGAAAATGTAAACGGGCGGTGACAGATTCGGAAGGATGTGTCCGCTATTGTGATGAGCAGCCGGGCATCAAAAACCTGATTGACATTTACTGCGCCTGCACCGGAAAAACGCCGTTGGAGGTTGAGAGCGAATTTGACGGAAAGGGATATGGAGACTTCAAGATGGCTGTGGGTGAGGCTGTTGTGAGCGTATTGAAGCCTCTTCAGGATCATTTTGCGGATCTTACCAGGAATAAAGACTATCTGGATAAGGTGATTAAAGAAAACGCGGAAAAAGCAGCTTATTTTTCCGGCAAGACGTTGAGAAAGGTGCAGAAAAAAGTAGGATTTCCGGAGCGTATCCGGTAAGGAGGGCTTATGAAACTGCTGACATATGAGGTAAACAGTAAAAAACTTGTGGGTGCGCTGAACCAGGAGGAAAGCTGGGTATATCCCATTTCTGCCGCTGGCATGGAGTACCGGGATATGAAAGAGTTAATCAGGGAGATCGGACCGTCGGAGGAGGAAATGTTAGCTTATATTTCCGGCCGTGCGCCCTATGAGGTTTTAGGGGCGGCACCGTTACAGGATATAAAAGTTCTGTCTC
>CANRXD010000170.1 GCA_947643685.1 uncultured Clostridium sp.
CCTTAATATATACCACAAAGTAACGTTTCCGTATGACAATCTTCGCCTCCATATTGAAGGTTGCCATGATGGACTGTATCTGCTTTGCTTTTGCCTCTGTGGCGCACACAATCTCCAGATGGTAAAATTTTTCCGGATCACTGATAGAGCCGGATGCCAGAAAGGCACCTCTTAAAAAGGCACGGCGGCAGCACGGATTCTGTACCACCACATTTCCAACCACAGAAAGATTCTCTCCAATTTCACCGTCTTCAGAAAGCAGCTTTGTGGCCTTCAATACGCGAAGTGCATCCTCATGCTGCTTCACACAGACAGAATAAATTCTGTTTTTCCCCAGATGGGTGTTCCGCCGAATCGATATATCAGTACCTATATTAAATGTTTTTTTTAATAATGTAAAGCATTTTCTTGCAACTGTTACACTTTCCGTGTGTATTTTAATGCTGTAATGATCGTCTCCGGAAATCTGAATCCGGCCGCAGAGGCTTAAAATAGCGGCAATTTCCGCGATCTGGCAATGTCTGGCCGGGCTCAGCTGCCTGGACAATTCCTCTTTAATACGGGAAGAAAACGACATCTATCTCCCTCCATCTGTTTTGGCATCTCTGTGCTCCAGACGCCCCTCGTACCTTGCATCCTTCATAAGCCGCTCATAGACCTCACAGGCGATCGTCACGGAGCGGTGTTTTCCTCCGGTACACCCGATGGCGATGACCAGCTGGTTTTTTCCCTCCTGCTCGTACCTGGGAACCAGAAAATATAAAAGCTCCATGAGCTTTTGCAGAAACTCTTCTCCGGTGCCTCCCTGCATCACGTACTCCTGCACGGCCTTTTCATTCCCTGTATGGAACCGCAGCTCTTCTACATAGTACGGGTTTGGCAGAAATCTCACATCAAAAACCAGATCCGCATCGGAAGGGATTCCGTACTTGAAGCCAAAACTCAGTACCGTGATAAAAAGATGACTCTTTTCCCTGTCCCCGGAAAACAGGTTTTCCAGCTCCTTCCTCAGATCCTTTGTGAGAAGTCTGCTGGTATCAAGCCGGTAATCGGCCTCAGTCATCAGAAAATCCAGTCTCTCCCGCTCCATGGCAATTCCCTTTTCAATCCGTCCGGATCTGGATAAGGGATGGCTCCGCCTGGTTTCTTTATATCTCTTAATAAGGCAGCTATCGCTGGAATCCAGAAACAGGATAAAAAACGGATAGGCGTTATCTCTCCATTTTTTAATGATATTTTTCAGCAGAGGCAAATCCTCCCCGCTTCTTATATCGATTCCCAGGGCCACATCCCTGGGTTCACTCCCGTCTCTTAAAGTCAGTTCCACAAATTTCTCAATCAGAAGAATGGGCAGATTGTCCACACAATAAAATCCCATATCCTCAAAAATTTTCAGCGCCGTGGTTTTTCCTGCCCCCGACATTCCAGTTACAATGACAAGCTTCACTGCTTCTCCTCCCCGAATTGGCCCAAAAGCTTAACTTCCATCTCCAGTGTAACCCCCGAGTATTCCTTCACACGTCGTTTCACTTCCTCACAAAGCCTGTAAATATCGGATGCAGTGGCATTGTCCTTATTTATGACAAAGCCTGCATGCTTTTCTGACACGGCGGCTCCGCCCACACAAAGACCCTTAAGCCCTGCATCCTCAATCAGCCTGCCGGCAAAATATCCCTCCGGCCTCTTAAAGGTGCTTCCCGCACTCGGATACTCCAGCGGCTGTTTTTCTTTCCTCTTTCCGGCCAGTTCCTCCATCTTTTGCCGGATTATCTCCGTATTTTCGAATTCCAGTGAAAATAAAGCCTCCAGGACCACATAGCCTTTTTTCGGCACGATACTGGTCCGGTAGCCAAGCCCCAGCTCCTTCGTATCAAGCGTAAGCACATTACCGTCCGGATCCAGAACCGTTGCGCTTTTTAATACATCTTTCATTTCAGAGCCGTAGGCGCCTGCATTCATCACCACAGCGCCGCCTATGCTGCCGGGAATTCCGGCTGCAAATTCAAGTCCTGAAAGTCCGGCCTTTAAGGCGGCACTGGCGGCCTTCGACAAAAGGACTCCTGCTCCTGCCTTTAAATTTTTCCCGGTAACTTCCAGTTTCCCAAACTTCTCCGTGCTGATGATAACTCCGCAAAAGCCCTCGTCACTGACTAAAAGATTACTTCCGTTTCCAATCACATAAAAACGGCTTCCCGCCTTTTGACATGCCCGGCACACCGCCGTCAGCTCGTCCGCGTTCTCCGGAGCCACATACCAGTCAGCCGGCCCTCCGGCTCTAAAGGATGTATGCCGCTTCATCGGTTCCCTGATTTTCACTTCCATGAGTCTTCGCCCCTAAACTTCTATTGTTACAGTTCAGCCTTGTATCTTCTATTCACTTTTTTTAACAAGGTTGGCCTGGACACGGTCGTAAAGCTCTTTGGCCGCATTGTATCCCATCTTTTTCTGACGGAAATTGACAGCCGCAGTCTCCACGATCACCGCCAGATTCCGGCCGGGACGGATCGGAATGCTGTGGCAGACCACCTTATTTCCCAAAAATTCCGTGTACTGGTCTTCCATCCCCAGCCTGTCGTAATCCTTATCCTTATCCCACTCCTCAAGCTTAATTACCATGTTGATAGACTGAGTATCCTTCACACACTCCACCCCGAACAGCGTCTTCACATTCACAATGCCGATGCCCCGAAGCTCAATGAAATATCTGGTAATATCCGGAGCAGACCCCACCAGGGTCACATCGCTCACCTTCCGGATCTCCACCACGTCATCACTGACCAGGCGGTGTCCCCGCTTAATAAGCTCCAGCGCCGCCTCGCTCTTTCCGATGCCGCTCTCCCCCATAATGAGAATACCTTCCCCGAACACATCCACCAGAACTCCGTGAATGCTGATGCAGGGAGCAAGCTTAGCCTTCAGCCAGCGAATTACCTCTGCCATGGTATCGGAGGTCGGCTTTGCACAGGACAGGCAGGGAACGCCGTAATACATACAGAGCGCCACCTCATCCTCCGGAATCTGGTTCCTGCAAAAGACCACGCAGGGAATCTTGCTGGAGATTAATTTGTCATACATGGCCAGCCTCCGTTCCCTTGAAAGGCCGGAAAGGTAAGCCATCTCCACATTTCCCAGCATCTGGACACGCTCATTGTCAAAATGATCGTAAAATCCCGTAAGCTGTAAGGCCGGACGGTTCACGTCCGGATGGGACACCACGATTTTATCGGTATCCAGCTCCGGCGTCAGGTTTTTAAAGTCCATTTTATTGATTAATTCGGTAATGGTAACCCCGTACATACTATTCCCCTCTCTGCTTCTTCATGCAATTTTCAAACACACTCTAGCACAGATTCCCCTGATTGTCACTGATTTTCTTTTTGGGACTGTGGAAAAAGGCATATACGCTTTCTGCCGCCTTCTGACTCATTCCTTCCGTGGACGCAAGCTCCTCTATTCCGGCATCCCGCACCGCTTCTAAAGATTTGAACCGGCGCATCAGAGCCTTTCTTCTGGCAGGACCGATACCCTCAATCTCATCCAGCATGGAACGGACCTGTCCTTTGCTTCTTAAACTTCTATGGTACTCGATGGCAAACCGGTGAGCCTCATCCTGGATCCTCGTGATCAATTTAAAGCCCTCACTGTGCCTGTCAATGGGGATCTCCACATTCTGATAGTAGAGACCTCTGGTCCTGTGATTGTCGTCCTTTACCATGCCGCAGACCGGAATGGAAAGCTCCAGCTCCTCTAATACCCTTAAGGCCACATTCACCTGTCCCCGGCCTCCGTCCATCATAATCAGGTCCGGAAATCTGGTAAAACTGCCGAATGCCTCATTCTGTTTTTCTCCCTTAAGCTCCTGTTTTTCTTCCAGTCCATGGCGGAACCTTCTGGTTAGAACTTCTTCCATGGAAGCGTAATCGTTTGGTCCCTGTACGGTCTTTATTTTAAATTTTCTGTAATCATTCCGCTTTGGTCTTCCATCCTCATAAACCACCATGGAACCCACAGACTCAAAACCGCTGATATTAGAAATATCAAAGGCCTCAATCCGTTTCACCCGGGAAAGCCCCAACCACTCTCCCACCTGATTCATGGCGCCGATGGTCTTTAACTCCTCCCGCTTTATTTTTTCCTTGTCCTGAGAAAGCACCAGCAAGGCATTTTTTGCAGCCAGTTCCACCAGCCGCTCCTTCTGCCCCTTTTTCGGCACTACAAATTTTACGCCCGAGCCGCGGCGTTTCGTAAGCCATCTGCTGATTAAGTCCATCTCCTCAAACTCCTGCTGTACCCAGATCTCCCTGGGAAGAAACGGCGTTCCGGCATAAAACTGCTTCACAAAGCTGCCGATGATCTGGCCATCATCTCCGGCCGTTAAAGCGGATACATGAAAGTGCTCCCGGCCGATGAGCTTCCCGTCCCGGACGAAGAACACCTGGACTACTGCGTCCTCATTGTCCCTGGCCATGGCAATAATGTCCCGGTCCTCCATGCTCTGACTGGTGATTTTCTGCTTTTGGGCAATCTGTTTTACGCTGCTTAAAAGCTCCCGGTACTCAATGGCCGTTTCAAAATCCATTTCCTCTGAAGCGGCTGACATCTTTCCCTCCAGCATTGTGAGGACCGGGGCGTAATGGCCATTTAAAAATTCCAGGGCCTGGGCCACAGCTTTCCCGTATTCCTCTTCTGAAATATACCCCTGACAGGGAGCCGAACACTGCCTGATATGGTAATTTAAACAGGGGCGGTCCTTTCCGGTATCCCTTGGAAGATTCCTCG
>CANRXD010000171.1 GCA_947643685.1 uncultured Clostridium sp.
TGCAGTCGGGTTTCCACGTCGGGCAAATGCCGGTTTAGCGGGCTAAAACCTCATGGCCGTCTTCGGTCACCAAAACCATGATTTCCCACTGGGCCGAAGGCTTCCCGTCCTCAGTGTAGATGGTCCAGCCATTGCTGTCATCCACATAAATCTCCTCACTCCCCATGTTAACCATAGGTTCAATGGTGAAGATCATGCCCGGAGCCATTAACATCTCTGTTCCACGCCTGGTCACATAGCTGACAAAAGGATCCTCATGAAATTCCAGGCCCACACCGTGGCCCCCCACATCTTCCACAACGGAATATCCATATTTTTTCACATGGTCATGAACCGCCTGCCCCATATCGCCCAGAAATCCCCAGGGCTTCACTTCATTCAGTCCCTTCTCCACGGCCTCCCTGGTAACGCGGACTAACTGCTCTTTTTCCGGGCTCACGTTTCCAATCATGAACATTCGGGAAGAATCAGAAAAATAATTGTCCAGAATCGTGGAAACATCCACATTGATAATATCGCCGTCCTTTAAAACAACATCCTCCGAGGGGATCCCATGGCACACCTGAGAATCAATGGAGGTACAAACGCTTTTTGGAAATCCCTCATAATTTAAGGGAGCCGGGATCCCTCCATGTCTTGTCGTATACTCATACACCAGACGGTCAATTTCCTGAGTGGTGATCCCCGCTTCCATATGCTCTGCCACATAATCCAGAACCGCAGTGTTCAGTTTTCCGCTTTCCCGGATTTTCTCTATCTGTGCCGGAGTTTTTATGATTTTATGGGACGGAACCTGACAGCCTCTGAATCTTGCACGGCTTATTTTTCTGTCAAATTCCATATGGCATTTTCCATATGGTTTCCCGCTGCCGCACCAGCAGGGGTCCTGCCCTCCGATTCTTCGCAACATATTCTTTTCCCCCTTATTATTTTTGAGTACTCTTTATTTCTTTTATGAATATGAAAGTATCTTTTAAAGATAACTCTTCCCAATACCGATAACCCAGCCGGTCAAAATCTTTTATTTCTTCCGGCTCCCGGATCCTGTTTTGAGCCATATATCGCACCATCTCTCCTCTTGCCATTTTGGCTTCTGTGGCCTTCACCTTTACCTTACCTTCTTTGTACTCTCCGAAAACGCAGGTCACAAAACGGTCATCCGGCGTCAGGTACGGTTCAACCGCTCTGCTGTATTCCCTGGATGCCAGATTGATGATGACAGAATCCTCAAGGGCATCGTATAATTTTCTTCCCCAAAACTCATACAGATCCTTTTTTCCGTCTGCCGGAAGCTTTGTCTGCATCTCCAGACGATAGGGTGTTACCCTGTCGTCCGGCTTTAATATTCCATAAAACCCGCTTAAAATCCGGAGATGGCGGTTTACGTACTCCCACTCTTCATTGGAAAACAGTTTCGGCGCCATGTACTGGTACTGGATTCCCACATAGGATAAAAGGGCCGGAGTCAGTGCCCGCATAAGGTCCATGGTCTGGTAGCGTTCAAAATTCTGCTTGGTAATCTGGGCGTTGGCCCCAAAAAGCGATTGTAATTCCTCCTCTGACATGGATTTCAAAAGCTCATAAAGCTGTTTTGTCCATGGCAGATACTGTGGAAAGCCGCCGGGAACAAAGATATCCTGGCACTCTTCCATCTTTTTGGCAGGCGAAATAATTATTTTCATCGGTTCCTCTCCGCTTCTTGCACATTCTTCCAATCTTCTATATAATGATGATACCAGGGTCAAAATATCTTTTGGCCCCACCGTTAATCATACAGTTAAAATCAAGGATTGTCAAATCATGGAAAGGGGAAGTTACACATGAAAGTTTTAATCACAGGATTCGATCCGTTTGGAGGGGAAACCATTAACCCGGCCTGGGAAGCCGTAAAAGCCATCAAGGACGAAATTGCCGGGGCACAAATCTTTAAAATGCAGATTCCCACTGTTGTAAACAAATCCATTGAGAAAATTCACGAAAAAATGGCTGAGATCCATCCGGCCATTGTAATCAGTGTCGGACAGGCCGGCGGCCGTTTCGGCGTAACTCCGGAACGGGTGGCCATCAACATTACCGACGCGCGAATTCCCGACAACGAAGGAAATCAGCCCATCGACATCCCGATTTTCGAGGACGGTGATGCCGCCTACTTCAGCAACCTTCCCGTGAAAGCCATGGTGCAGGCCATCAAGGATGCCGGCTATCCGTCCGTGCTGTCCAACACCGCAGGAACCTATATCTGCAACCATGTGATGTATGGAATCCTCTATTATATTAAGAAAGAATTCCCGGGCGCCCGGGGCGGCTTCATTCATGTCCCCTATGCTGCCTCCCAGGTTGTCGACAAACCCGGCACTCCCTCCATGGCCATCGCCGACATTGCCGCCTCCCTGGAAGCTGCAATCCAGGCCGCCGTCATGACCCGGACAGATATTAAAGCTGTCGGCGGAGAAATCCACTAACGAAACCGCAAACCAAAGAGGAACTGCAGTCCGACCCGTAGGCCGGGGGCAATTCCTCTTTGATTTCATGGGCTTACTATCTTAATCCGTTGTTTTCTGGTATTCCAGAGTATACCCGTTGGGGTCCGAAAAGAAGAACGAATACACCGGAAAATGGGGATGATGGGCAGGCGGAGCCGAAAGACCGATGACCGGACGGGTTTTTAGAATTTCATACATGGCATCCACGTCCTTTACAGACGGCAGATTGAAGGAAATGCACTGGCCGGATGCCATGGGGCGTCCAGGACCGTAATCGCAGAAGGCCAGGTATCCATACCCACAGTCGAACCAGACACTGGTCCCCAGATCCTTATGGACCGGGAGTCCCAGGACCTTCGTGTAGTATTCTACGGTTTCCGGAATGCTCCTGCAGGGGAAAAAAATAACACTTGATTCAGGCGTCATAGGGAGTCTCCTTTCCTAATATAGGATTCTTTCCTCCATCATACCAGATTTTCTGATGAATCTCACCCGGAAATTTTACCTGGATTTTAAAATCTTATCATCGGACGAACCAAAACGAGGTGTAGCAGGATTTTGTCCTCTAGCGCGGCTTATCTTTGAATTCGGAACATTTCTTCCATTAAAAGCCATGCCGGACGGTAAAAGCTCATAAGCTGCCAGAACCCGGCTCCTGTCAGCCCATACTCCTTAATTAAATCATATTTGGCTTTGAGGCTTCTTACATCTTCAAACCACACCTCATGCAAAATTCCATACTGCCAGTAGCGGAAATAAGGAGATTTTGCCGTCTCATCGAACTGGATTTCCACACCGAAATCAATGGCCCTCTGAATGGCCTCATGATAGTTTATGGATTCTGCCTTTGTGGTTCCCCGCACATAGGGGAGGGGCCAGTCATACCCATAATTGGGAATCCCAAGGCTTATTTTCTCTCTTGGGATCGCAGATACGGCATAGTCCACCACCCGACGGACCATGTTGATGGGAGCAACGGCCATGGGAGGGCCGTATGTATACCCCCACTCATAGGTCATTAACATCACCCGGTCCGCTGCCTGCCCCAGAAGGCCGTAATCAATTCCTTCATAGAGAAGCCCCGTCTGACCGGCAGAGGTTTTTGGAGCCAGAGCCACAGTAACCGGATAGCCAAACAGATTCATGACCTGCCTGACACGTCCCACAAAGGCCGCATAGCCTTCCCGGTTTGCGGCCTCCACATACTCAAAATCAATATCCAGTCCCTGAAACCCCTTTTCCTGCATGGTCCGTCCAAGGTTCCATATGAGACGCTCCTGTACATCCGGATCTTCCACCACGGTTGTAATCAGGTTATTATTGAATCTTCCATCGGCTCCCAATGGTGTCAATACCAGAACCGGACGCACTCCACCTTGTTTCGCCTCCTGAATCATCCATCTATCATCTGTCCCCGGAGGAACCAGCTCCCCCTCTTCTGTGAAACCATAGGAAAATACATAAAGTGCGGTCAGATAAGGAAGCGTTTCCCGAAGTACCGTCTCACTGATAAAAGGATAGGCATATCCAAATGAGTATAGCGGCTGTATCCCTTCGTTCTCCTCCACAGGCCCCGGAATATAAAGCGCCTGGCCCACAGCCAGACGGTATGGGTATTCCAGTTGGTTGGCCCAGATCAATTCCCTGACGGGAATGCCAAAATCTCCTGAAATGGTATCGACATTGTCTCCCGGTTTTACCACATAAATTGCCACAATATCTTTCTCCTTCCATGTTCCCTCTATTCATGTTCCTTCTATATATAAATATATGTAAAGCAGCCTTCCTTTGCACATCGTGTGCATCCCCGCGGAGCGTTTTGTCTTATAGGAAAAGGCTTGTCACGTTTTCGAGAGGCAAGATCTTTCCTATAAGATAAAAACAGGTGCATCCGCCTCTTCTTTCAGAGACAGACACACCCGTCATTTTCTCATGTCGTAACAGCCCGGTACCCTCATATCTATAAAAACAAGGTCACAATACTGCTCAGAATATTAATCAATAAAATCACAAGAACTACCAGTCCGATCAGGTTCCCCGTGCGGCTCTTCTGCATCTTACTGCGGAACTCATCCACAATGCAGCACTCCGGCTCTCCCGGAACATAACGTACGGTATACTCTCCGCCCAGTGAGTATTTGCCTTTTCTGGCCTCCGCAAATTTTAAATGCACCGTATAATTCTTTCCATTTACCTGATAAGATAAAACAGGATACTCATTTTTCCAGCGGAAAGAACGGTTTCTGCGACGGACCTCCACAAGCTCACTGATTACCGCGTTAGCCGTCCCGGT
>CANRXD010000172.1 GCA_947643685.1 uncultured Clostridium sp.
ATATGGTATTGCCGCCCACTGGAAATATAAGGAGAGCGGAAGCGGCCAGGCGGCTGCCGGAGATGAGGCAAAGAAGTTAAGCTGGCTGCGGCAGATTCTGGAATGGCAGCAGGACATGTCCGACAACAAAGAGTTCTTAAGCATGTTAAAGAGCGATCTGGATATGTTCTCCGACAGTGTATACTGCTTTACCCCCAATGGAGATGTGAAGTCCCTGCCGAGTGGCTCTACTCCCATTGATTTCGCTTACGCAATTCACACAGCGGTGGGAAATAAGATGGTGGGAGCGCGCGTGAATGGAAAGCTTGTGAACATCGACTATGTGCTCCAGAACGGCGACCGAATTGAAATTATGACGTCCCAGAATTCCAAGGGACCGAGCCGCGACTGGCTGAACCTCGTAAAGAGCAGTCAGGCGAAGAATAAAATCAGTGCCTGGTTTAAACAGGAGAGAAAGGCAGACAATATTGCCAAGGGCCGTGAGCTGATAGACCGGTACTGCAAGACAAAGGGAATTAATTTCGCAGAAATTAATAAACCGGAATTTGTGGAGAAGGTTTTGAAGCGGTATGCATTTCAGGACTGGGATTCGGTTCTCGCTTCTGTGGGACATGGAGGACTGAAGGAAGGCCAGGTCATCAATAAGATGATCCAGGAGCGGGCGAGGAAAATCCGGAATGAGGTAACGGATGCCACGATTCTGGACTCCATTGGCGACAACAATAAGGCTGCTGTGGTTCCCATCAGAGGAAAATCCAGAAGCGGAATTGTGGTAAAGGGAATCCATGATCTGGCTGTACGTTTTTCCAAGTGCTGCAATCCGGTACCAGGAGATGAAATTGTAGGGTTCGTAACAAGAGGCCGGGGAATTACCATTCACCGGACCGACTGCATCAATGTGATGAATCTTCCTGAAATTGAGAGAAGCCGACTTATTGATGCGGAATGGCAGGCAGAGGAAAATGATAAGAGCGCTGCCACTTATTCCACAGAAATTTCCATTTTTGCCAATAACAGAATTGGGATGTATGTGGATATTGCAAAGATCTTTACGGAGCGTGAGATTGACGTTAAAAATATGAGTGCACGTACCAATAAACAGGGAAAGGCTACAATTACCATGTCCTTTGATATCCATGGGACCGAGGAGCTCAACAGTCTGATGACAAAAATCAGGCAGATTGACGGGGTTATTGATATTGAGAGGACCACAGGCTAAAAAACAGGAGTCTGCCGATGCCGGAGAGGCCGGCAGACTCTGGTTTATTATGGGTGAAAAAGAAAGGGAAAGAAAAATGAGCAGGATTCAGGTAAAACAACTGGTGGTGGGAATGGTACAGACCAACTGCTATATTGTTTATGATGAGGAGACAAAAAGGGCGGTTATCGTGGACCCGGGCGACAGAGCGGAGGAGATAAACGATGTTTTGCGGGAACTGGGAGTAAAACCGGAGGCGATCCTTTTGACCCATGGTCATTTTGACCATATTATGGCAGCTGCTTCCTTAAAGGAAGAGTGGGGACTGACTATTTATGCCGGCGAAAAGGAGCTGGAGGTATTAAGGGACGGCGCGAAAAACATGATGATGACCTATTACCGGAAATCTTTCTCTCTGGAACCGGATGTGACCTTAAGGGATAACGAAGTTTTCGAGGCAGCCGGAATCACCTGGAAAATGTTTGAGACTCCCGGACATACGATTGGCTCGTGCTGCTACTATGTGGAGGATGAAAAAATTTTATTTTCCGGAGACACTTTATTCCGGGCCTCCTATGGACGGGTGGACTTTCCGACAGGAAGTGCCATGGATATGCTGGCTTCTGTAAAGAGACTGCTCACTTCGCTGCCGCCGGATGTTATGGTATACCCGGGGCATATGGATGTGACCACCATAGATTTTGAAAAGAAAAACAATCCTCTGGCGAGGTACTAAGGATGCTTGGAATTTTATTGAATGATGCGTCCTATGAACAGGACATCCGGGAGCTTTTAATGGCCTTTTATCCGGGGGAGAGTTTTGCTCACGAAGAAAAGGATGGCGTAACATTTTATATAGAGGGAAACTATGAGGAAGAAAGCGGGATTTTTTCCCTGAAAATACGGGATCAGGGCCGCCTTGCAGATGAAAAAAGCTTCGTGGTCCGGTATGAAAACCGTCTGGAAACCAAGACAGCCATAAAAAGGGAACTCTACGGGATGTTACAAAACCAGACAAAGAAGACGCTTCCCTGGGGAACGCTTACAGGAATCCGTCCGGTGAAGATTGCGCTTACGAGGCTGGAGCAGGGCTGGGAGGAAGAGGATATCCGTTCCTTCATGAAAACTGTGTATCTGACCAGTGAGGAAAAGACTGCTCTCAGCCTGGAAATTGCAAAGCGGGAGCGTCAGCTGCTGGCGTCTGTCGATTACGAGAAGGGATACAGCCTCTACGTGGGAATCCCTTTCTGCCCCACTACGTGTCTGTACTGTTCCTTCACCTCTTTCCCCATTGGAGTCTGGGGAAAAAAGGTTCCTCTTTATCTCAATGCCTTGTTTAAGGAACTTGACTATGTGGCGGAGAAGATGAAGGGAAGACCACTGGATACGATTTATTTCGGCGGCGGAACCCCCACCTCCTTAAAAGCCGGGGAGCTTGATGCCCTGCTTACGAAAATTGAGGATACTTTTGACTTATCAACGGTGAAGGAATTTACTGTGGAGGCGGGCCGGCCTGACAGTATTACAAAAGAAAAATTAGATACTTTAAGAGCGCATGGGATTACCAGAATTTCCATCAATCCCCAGACTATGAAGCAGGCGACCCTGGATCTTATTGGGCGCCTTCATACGGTGGAGATGGTGAAGGAAAAATTTATACTGGCCAGAAATCTTGGTTTTGACAATATTAATATGGACCTCATTGTGGGCCTTCCGGAGGAAAATCTGGATGACGTGAGGGAAACCATGGAAGAAGTGAAGGCTTTGGCGCCAGACAGTGTGACAGTCCATTCCCTTGCCATCAAAAGGGCGGCAAGACTTAATATGTTCCGGGAAAGGTATGCCAATTTAAAGATTGAAAATACACAGGAAATGATAGCTTTGACTGCCCGGTATACCAGAGAAATGGGACTGCTGCCTTATTATCTGTACCGCCAGAAAAATATGGCCGGAAACTTCGAAAACGTTGGTTATGCAGCGCCGGATAAGGCCTGTATTTACAATATTCTGATTATGGAGGAGAAACAGACCATAGTCGCTGTCGGTGCCGGGACTACCACAAAAGTCCTGTTCCCGGGCGGCCGGATTGAGCGGGCGGAAAATGTGAAGGATGTTTCCCAATATATCGAGAGAATCGGGGAAATGATAGAAAGAAAACGGAAACTTCTTGAAGATTAAAAAGATTTTGCAAGAGGGTTTAGAAAATGGGAGTGCTTCGGCGCTCCTGTTTTTTTGCAGAATTGTAGATTATCTTCCATGAAACCGTTTTTGTCTGCAAGAAATTTCTTGATATAATAAACAGGCAAAAAGGAAAGGGTGGGATATAATTACGGGGCAAGGCAATTTGACGAATTGTTAAAGCTCATCATCAAATTGTTTCCAATATCGACTCTAATGAAAATACTGTTATGCGGAAATTATATTTAAGCATTTACGTGATACAACAAGCAATCATGGCACAGGATAAAGTGACAAAAATGATTGCTTCCCAAGGCCGAATTATTATGGGGAAATGGCTAATTAACATTTCAGAAACAAAATACTAACAAAATTCAAACACAGGCAGACTATACTGTAAAAGCGGAATGATCGTAGTATGCGGAGGCGCAATGAACATGGAAAAAGTAAAGAGGATGTTAAAAAAAGATGTACCGCCTGCGGTCGCTTATTTGTCCTATCTCTTATCCTCATATGCGCTGATCCTTACTGTCATCGAAATCACAGAGGTTGTAAGGTGGATGCGAAAGGGAATTAAAAATCATCCTCTCGCAAAAAAGGTATACAGTATCCCTTTGGTGGAGCAGTATTTTTCAGAAATGTCTTTCCGGATAAAACTATCTTTGTATCCGAGTTTTGTTATCAATCTGTTTTATGCGGGGATAAAACTTTTTTCAGGAATCCTTTACCATTCGGTGTGGTTTGGAACCCTTGCAGTTTATTATTTCCTGCTTGCGGTAATGCGCTTTTCTCTGCTGCGGCATATAAGAAAAAAAGGGAAGAAACATCAAAGTTTTGTATCAGAGCTAAAAATCTGCCGCTTATGTGGTATGATTTTATTGGCTCTGAACTGGGCACTGACAGGCATTATTGTCCTTGTGGTCAGGGAAAACAGCGGTTTTGAATATCCGGGTATGCTGATTTATATCATGGCACTGTATACGTTTTATGCGGTTATCACGGCGGCGGTAAATGTGGTAAAGTACAGAAAACATGAAAGTCCGGCATTGTCGGTTATAAAGGTAATCAACCTGACCACAGCATTGGTATCCCTGCTTTCTCTTGAAACAGCGATGCTGACACAGTTTGGTGCAGCCAGGGATGCCGCTTTTAGACAGATGATGAGTGCCGCAACCGGAGCCGGGGTAAATGTGATTGTGCTTGCTATGGCAGTTTATATCATAGGGAGGTTATATTGATATGGGGGGCCAGAAAGTTTGAATTTCTTGCGAAGGAGACAAACTTCTGCTATAATTAACTTGTTTATACCGTCAACAGTGGCGCTCTTATACCCGCAGGGAACTGCGTGGCGGGGAGCGCCTCTTTGCTTTGAATACAGGGCGGCGATCCA
>CANRXD010000173.1 GCA_947643685.1 uncultured Clostridium sp.
TGGGCTGCGGTACAGTCTTAAATCCCGGTTCCGTGGTGGGACGGGAGAGCAGTATCTATCCGTTGTCCTCCGTGCGGGGCTGTATTCCGGCAGGCTCCATCTACAAACGCCAGGGAGAGGTTGTAGAGAGACAATAGCACATAATACAGTGGCGGATTTCGTCACAGGAAAGGAGCGTATCAAATGGAACGCAGTACCGCATCAGCTGGCACAGGAGGCGCCCGGTGGGGGTTAAGCGGCAGCGCGCTGAAATGGATTGCCATTATTACCATGTTTATAGACCACATAGGGGCGTCCCTCCTGGAGGTTTACATCATAGATTACTATGGGAATTCCCCTTATCACGGTTTCCGGCGGTTTTCCCGGGAACAGATCATGGCCTGCTATGATATCGACACCATATTGCGGTGCATTGGCCGGATTGCCTTTCCGATTTTCTGTTTTCTCCTGGTGGAGGGCTTTGTACACACCAGAAACGTGAAAAAATATGCCCTGCGGCTGGGGTTGTTCTGTGTGATTTCGGAGCTGCCTTTTAACCTGGCCTTCAAGGGGAAGCTGTTTGCACCAGAGTATCAGAACGTTTTCTTTACGCTTCTTCTGGGGCTTTTGGGAATCTGGGCTTTTTCCTGGCTTAAGGAGCGCAGGCAGTGGTTTTTTGGGGGGTTAAGCCTTATTCTGGTGGCCATGGGGGCAGAGTTTCTCCACACAGACTATGGCGCTTTCGGCGTTGCCTTTATAGAGTTTATGTACCTGCTCCACAACAAGAAGGCCCTGCGCACCGCCGTGGGGGTGTTAATGCTTCTTCTCTACGGGGGTGTGGAGAGGCTGGGGGCTATTGCGTTTATCCCCATCAGCTTTTATAACGGAACCCGGGGTAAGCAGCCCAAATATTTTTTCTATATTTTTTACCCCCTGCATCTGCTCCTGATGGTGGCTGTGGCCTGGTGGGTTCTGCCTGTGGTGCTTTGATATTTCCGGAAAGAAAATTCACAAATATAGTTGAAATCTGAGGAAATTTATTATAAGATAGAATCGGCTATGAATGAGATTCATAATTAGGATTTTAATCTTCCATGGGATATTCCATGGATGAAGAACAGTAGGAGGAAGAGTCAGAATGATTTCAGCAGGAGATTTTAGAAACGGCGTTACGCTTGAGATTGAGGGAAATATTTACCAGATCGTTGAGTTCCAGCATGTAAAGCCCGGAAAGGGAGCAGCCTTTGTGCGCACAAAGTTAAAGAATATCATCAACGGCGGCGTAGTGGAGAGAACGTTCCGTCCCACAGAGAAATTCCCGGCAGCAAGAATTGACCGTGTGGATATGCAGTATTTATATGCAGATGGCGATCTGTACAATTTTATGGATACCAATACTTACGAGCAGGTTGCCTTAAACAAGGAAATTGTGGGCGATGCATTAAAGTTTGTTAAGGAGAATGAGACAGTCAAGGTGTGCTCCTATAACGGAAGCGTATTCTCCGTAGAGGCTCCCTTATTCGTAGAGCTGGAAATTACTGATACGGAACCGGGCTTTAAGGGCGATACCGCAACAGGAGCTACCAAGCCGGCTACTGTTGAGACCGGTGCACAGATTAACGTTCCGTTATTTGTAAACCAGGGCGACAAAGTTAAGATTGATACACGTACCGGTGAGTATCTGTCCAGGGCATAATAAAGGGATGGATGTGTGCAGGAGCGCATACTTTTTGAAATAAGGTGACCGCAGTTCCATGCTTTAGATACTGGCTGCTCACACAGGAATTGCAGGATAAACACAGAACGCTGAGGTTCCATGGGCTTGTATAAGCTGGTTCATGGGACCTTTTTGGATTTTGGGGCCGGGCAGTATGGGAGGAAGAGACGGTATGGAGATTGTGGAATTTGAAGCGGAGCACGCAAAGAAGGCAGTGAGGATTCTTGACGAGAATTACCAGGCTGAGAAAAGGCATGTTCCGGTTTTGCCAGAACTTCATATGGACACAGAGCTGATGCGTTCCATGGCCGGAAATCATCTGGGCGTGGCGGCTTTTGAAGGGGAGCGGATGCTGGGGTTTCTGACATGTACGGGGCCCTTCAATGCTTTTGGAATCCCGGGGGTGAGGGGAGTTTTTTCCCCGCTTCATGGAAACGGGGCAGTTTTAGAGGGGCGCCATAAGATCTATGCCCGCATGTATCAGATGGCTGCAAAAAAATGGGCGGCGGCCGGAGCGGCCAGTCATGCGTTCTGTTTTTTTGCCCATGATGAGATTTTAAAAGAGATGTTTTATCAGTATGGATTTGGCCTCCGAACGGTGGACGCGGTCTGGAATATGGAGGGAATCCATGTACAGACCCCAGAGGAACATGTGATTTTCCGGGAGCTTAGGCAGAGGGAATTTGCCCTGGCTTACCCTTTTTACCAGAAGACCAGTGATCATTTAAGGGAAAGTCCCACCTTTTTTTGGCATCCGCCAAAAGGATTGGAGGAGTTTTTAAGGGCTGCAGCGGAGCAGGGAGACCGTTTTTTTGTGGCGGAGGTAAAGGGTACAGCCGCGGCCTGCTATATGGTTTCAAAAGAAGGAGAGAGCTTTATCTCCGGTGTCTCCGGTATGCAAAATATCTGCGGTGCCTATTGCCTTTCAGAGTACAGGGGGAGGAACATTGCCGGAGGGCTTCTGGGCTTTGTGGCAGAAACCCTTAAAAATGAGGGAAATTCTCTTCTGGGAGTGGACTACGAGAGCTTCAATCCGGCGGCACAGAGCTTTTGGCCGAAATATTTTACGCCGTATACCAATGGGGTGGTGAGACGGATTGACGAATCTTCCGTGACTGTTCAGTAGATCTTTCGCAATTCCTGCGCTGACTGTAAGATAAACTTAACCAGAGGGATTTTGGCTCGAAAGGAGCACTCTCGAAAACTCCCCTGTACCCATCTTTGCGGCTGATTTTCCGCCAGAAGCACCTCAATTTGCTCAACGTACGTTCCACGTATGCCTCATAAATTTGTGCACTTTTGACAAAAAATCATCTCACAAATCCGGGCGCGAAGAGTTTCCGAGAGTACTCAAAGGAAGATATGGAGGACTTTGAATGGAAATACAGGTAAAAAAGCTTACGAAAGATATGGCGGACGCGTATTTAAGGTATTTTGATCAGGATGCATTTGTGCAAAGAGGAAAATGAATGCCTGAAAGGGAAAGAGGAGCGGCGTCAAAAAGCAAAGGAGCTCATTGAAAACAATATTATGAGCGGATATCTGGTATATGAGAGAGACCGTGTGATTGGGTGGTGCAATGCAGGAGATAAGAGCGGGTACGCGCCGGTTCGCGGTAATAAGGAGTATGAGGCCGGAGACGGCGCGGATGGAAAGACCATGGCGGTATACTGCATTGATATTGCTCCAGGATACCGGGGAAAAGGAATTGCCAGCATGGTGATGGAACGTGTTCTGCAGGATGCGAAGGAGGAAGGATACCAGTATGTGGAAGGGTATCCTTTTACGGATCCGAAGCGAAAATATCAATACCGGGGGCCGGTTCGGCTGTATGAAAAGTATGGATTTGAGATGTGTCGGACAGGAGAACGGATTTGTGTCATGAGAAAGACCATATAAGGACAGAAAAAATGGCTATGCAAAATTTGTATTGGCTTCATTTTTATGATAAGGTGAATTGTATTAACAGGTGATGTGCGAAACCTTGGGAAAGGAATGCGGACATTATATATAGGGCAGGAACTGCCCGAATTAATGCCTGTAGAGATAGTAGGTTACGAGGTCTGCAAAGCAGGAAGCCCATTGACCTTAAACAATGGGTAGTTCATGGTGAACGGTACGCCTGAGGAGGCGATTATGCAGACCAAAGATAAGAATTATGTGTTACGTTTTAAGGATAAATTGGGAGAAAAACCTAAATATACGGGAAGGATTTAGCTTTGGGAATCAGTTACAGTACAAAGACGAAGGAGCATTCCTGTAAGGTGGAAGTACCGCAGGGGCCATAAAAGTGGAAACCGCATATTGCAAAAAGGGAAGCAATCATCAGATTTGGTGGTTGCTTTTTTTGCGCCCTAAAAGATGGAAAGGAGGCTGGTGGAGGCTCTGATGCGCCAGACGACATAAACAGCGTTTTGCGGTAGAAATACAGTCACATATTGAGGACAGGCAGACCGTAAAGTTCAGCGAACAGAGAAAACGCATGAATATATGTGAAAAGCGTATCGGAGAATACATACCACCGACTATGGCAGAGAAAGAGACGAGAAAGGATAAGTTACATCAAAATTATCTGAAACGGAAAGAATATGAGGAACGCACCAGAGCCGAGAAAAAGGCGCAGTTGGAGAGCCCAAAAGAGCAGATCAGAGCCGAGGACAGGGAGAAAAGCATATACTTCCATGCAGAAGTACCAAACATACCGGGGCGGGCAAACAAGCGGCGATATAAATATTTTATTCAGAAAAGGCTATGACAGTAACAGTTATAGTCTTTTTTCATGCGCTAATTACTGTAGAAACGCAATCCCATTTCCCTAAGCAGAGAATTGACCACTACACTTGGCTGTCACATGAGCCTCTGGGGCGGGTATTCCACAGACCGGACAGAATACCTGGCGCATAACAGGGAAATTTCCGCTGCCGCTTACCGGCTTAAGCAGGAGAGCGATTTTTCCGGAAGCTGGAAGGACAGGCAACGCCGGTGGCTTATGGGCGGTTCCATGATACGCCGCTTCCGAACATGCTGTTTTCCAGGAGATACTGGATTGGAAGCGGTGCTGGTTTC
>CANRXD010000174.1 GCA_947643685.1 uncultured Clostridium sp.
TCCTTCTGGAAATTGTGCCCGGCATTACGGCGGCTTCCTCAGGGGCGGCGGTTTTAGGTGCGCCTCTCATGCATGATTTTGCGGTGGTAAGCTTAAGCGATCTTCTGACGCCCTGGGAGAAAATTGAAGGGAGGCTCCGTGCGGCATCCCAGGCTGACTTTTCTTTGTGCATTTATAATCCCTCCAGCAAAAAACGGGCCGGCTATCTGAAGCGGGCCTGTGAAATTATGATGGAGTATAAATGTCCTGATACGGTTTGCGGCGTGGTAAAAAATATTGGGAGAGCCAGGGAGGAAAAGACGATCCTCACGCTGAAGGAACTGGCGGACTATGAGGCGGACATGTTTACAACGGTTTTTGTGGGAAACAGCCAGACCATGGATGCCGGCTGCGGCAGGTGGATGGTGACTCCGAGAGGATACCGGCTATGATGGAAAAAAAGAAGATCGGCCTGTTTGCGGGAACCACCGAGGGGCGGATTCTGGCTGAAAGGCTGGCAGAAGGGCTGAAAGAGGGCCCGGAAAAGAGGCCGGAAGAAAGACTGGATAAGAAACTGGCGGGGGCGCAGATATCTTTGGATATTTTTGTGGCGACGGAGTATGGGAAAAAGGGGCTTCCCCGGGCGGAAAACATAAACATATTCTGTGGGCGGATGGACGGAGAGCAGATCACTGCAAAGGTGAAAGAGCGGTCTTATGATCTGGTTCTGGATGCCACGCACCCTTATGCGAAACTTGTGTCGGAGCATGTGAAGAGGGCCTGTGAACATGCCGGAATCCGGTATCTCAGGGTTTTAAGGGAACCGGGGGAAAGGAATTTCGATGGAGTTTTTTGGGTGGACTCCGTGGAAGAGGCGGTTTCGGCCTTAAAGGACAGAGAGGGCGCCGTCCTTGTGACCACAGGCAGTAAGGAGCTTTATAAATACAGGGATCTTTCCGGGTGGCAGGAACGGGTTTACGCCAGGGTTCTGTCCCTGCCAGAAGCGGTATCCCAGGCGGCGGAGCTGGGCTTTTGCGGAAGCCATCTGATTGCCATGCAGGGGCCCTTTTCCGTAGAAATGAATCTGGCTCTTCTTAAGAGCGTCGATGCAAAGTGGATGGTGACAAAGGAGTCCGGAAAGGCCGGAGGCTTTGAAGAAAAAGCAGAGGCCGCCAGGCAGGCCGGGGCAGGCCTTATTGTAATCGGACGGCCGGAAGAAGACGGGATTTCCTTACAGGAAGCCCTGGACATGCTGGAAAGGGATCCGGGACTTACTTCCTGCCGGGAGAAATCCCGGAAGCCAGGAAAGCCAGAAGGAACAGGGGAGCTACCCTCCTCAGGGTGGCCCGAAAAATCGGGAGAGCCAGGGATGACAGGAAAGCCAGAAGAGCCCCAAAAGCTCAGAAAGGTGTACCTTCTGGGAGCGGGTCCCGGAGGAAGCGGCCTTCTCACCAGGGAGGCTGTGGAGGCTCTTACGGCCTGTGATCTGATTGCGGGGGCAAAACGGATTGTGGAAGGTCTTGGGGAATTTGGAAAGGCAGAGTTTTTGGAATATCAGCCGGAGAGGATTCTGGAATATTTAAGAGCCCATGAGGAATATGGAAAGGTCTGCATTGCCCTTTCCGGAGATGCGGGCTTTTACAGCGGCGCCAGAAAGCTTATGCGGGCTTTTGAAAAGGAGCCGGATACAGAGTTATCTGTTCTTCCGGGAATCTCCTCGGTAAACTACTTTTTCGCAAGGATTGGGGAGTCCTGGGAGGATGTAAGGTTCTTAAGCCTTCATGGCCGGGAAACGGATTTTATTCCGGAGGTAAAGATGTATCCGAAGGTATTCCTGCTTGGAGGCGGGTCTGATACCTTAAAAGATATCTGCGGGAGGCTTCTGGATGTGGGGCTTTCCGGTGTGACGCTTACGGTGGGAGAAAATCTTTCTCTGCCGGGAGAACGTATCCGGACGGGGACCCCCGAAATGTTTAAAGACTGTGAGACAGAATCCCTTGCAGTCTTTCTCATAAAAAATCCGAAGGCAGAGCCATGGAGGGAACGGGTGCTGACTTATGGGCTTCATGACGAAGATTTTTTAAGGGACAAGGTTCCCATGACCAAGATGGAGGTCCGCGCCGTATCTTTGTCAAAACTTAAGCTTACGGCCGGAGCCGTGGTGTATGATGTGGGGGCCGGAACCGGATCCGTATCTGTGGAATGTGCCAGGCTTTCCGGGACCATAAAGGTCTTTGCCATGGAAAGAAACCATGATGCGGTGGAACTCATACGGAAAAACAGAGAGAAATTCAGTCTTTCCAATCTGGAAATCGTGGAGGGAGAGGCACCAAAGGCCATGGCAGGCCTTCCGGCTCCGACTCATGTGTTTATCGGCGGCAGCGGCGGCAGCATGGCAGATATCATAAGAGCCGTCCTTTCGATGAATCCTGAGGCCCGGTTTGTGGCGAATGTGATTACGCTGGAGTCCATGGCGGCCCTCACGGAAATTTTAAAAACCGAACAAGTGGAGGAGGAAGAGATTGTGCAGCTTTCTGCGGCCAGGGCGAAAAAGGCAGGTGAAAGCCATCTGATGATGGGACAGAATCCGGTATGGATTGTGTCGTTTACCGGAACAAAGAAAGAACCTCTGAAGGAGGCGGACCATGGCAGAACAGAAGAACTGTGAGTTTCCAAGATTCATGATTGCGGCGGAAAAAAGCGGACAGGGAAAGACCATGACCACCTGCGGGCTGCTTTCGCTGCTTTCCGATCCATCGGGGCCATCGGCAGATTATGCAGTCCATGCCTTTAAATGTGGCCCTGACTACATTGATCCCATGTTTCACCGGAAGGTGCTGGAAATCCCTTCCCACAACCTGGACAGCTTTTTTTCCAACGAAAGTCAGCTATGTTAACTTTTGGGAAGGCATGGAAGAAACCGGAAGAGCCTGGGTGTCATAGAGGGCGTTATGGGGTATTATGACGGCCTCGGAGGCATCACAGACCGGGCCAGCGCTTACGAGGTGGCAAGGCTCACAAAAACTCCTGTGGTTCTTATTGTGGATGCATCGGGACGGAGCTATTCCGTTCTGGCGGCTGTCCGCGGGTTCCTCACATACCGCCCGGACAGCCAGATTGGCGGCGTGATCTTTAACCGCCTATCCCCCATGCTGTATCCGGGACTTAAGGAGGCGGCAGAACGGGAGCTTGGAATTTCTGTCATTGGATATGTTCCTGTGTTAGAGGATTTTACCTTTGAGAGCCGTCACCTGGGGCTTATTATGCCGGAGGAGATTCCCAAATTTAAAGAAAAGATAAAAGCACTGGCAGACCGGATTCGCCCGGGGATTGACTTGGACGCCCTGCTGTCCCTGGCAAAAACGGCGGGTCCTCTTTCTGTGCGGGGGGAGAAAATTCCCTGTGTAAGAAAGAAAAACGGGCAAAAGCCGGTGATTGCCGTTGCCATGGACCAGGCCTTCTGCTTTTACTATGAGGACAATCTGGAGACCTTAAAGGCTATGGGGGCAGAGCTTCTGTTTTTTTCTCCCATAAAGGACAAAAAGGTTCCGGACGGGGCGGACGGCTTTTACTTGGGAGGCGGATATCCGGAGCTTTACGGGGAGGCCCTTTCCCAAAACCAGTCCATGAGAGAAAGCATTAAGGAATGCATTGGGCGGGGGATGCCCTGTATCGCGGAATGCGGCGGGTATCTCTACTTAAAAGAGTGGCTGACTGACGGTGAAAACAGAGAATGGCCCATGTGCGGTGTTCTTCCCGGAGAAAGCAAAGACTCCGGGAAGCTTTCACGGTTTGGCTATGGGGTCTTGACCACCAGAAAGGATGGAATTTTAGGCCCGGCGGGAGAATCATTTCCGGTTCATGAATTCCATCACTGGGACTGTGAGGAAAACGGAGACGCCTGCTTTTTTAAAAAGCCGTCAGGGTCAGGGGGATGGGACTGCGGATATATGACAGAAAGCCTGTATGCGGGCTTTCCACATCTTTATTTTTATGGCCATGATCCTTACGGTTTTTTACGGCGGGCAGCCGGGTGGAGGGATGAGACACAGAAAGAAACGTAAGAGACATAAGAGATATAGGAGACATAACAGACATAAGAGTTCAGGGACTGTCTGAACTGCTGCAAAAAGACGAGAAGCGAGGCTGAAAAACGATGATACAGGAAGAGCTTTTTCATGATATTTTAAAAATTGGTTCCGCCGATGAAAGAGCAAAGGAGCTGGCGAAAAAAAGATGGAATTCGGTGGCAAAGCCCATCGGAAGCCTGGGAATTCTGGAAGAGGACATTATAAAAATTGCGGGAATTACGGGGAGGGACTTTCCGGTCCGTGTGGAAAAATCGGCGCTGGCAATCATGTGTGCCGACCACGGCGTGGTGGAGGAGGGCGTGACTCAGACCAGCCGGGATGTGACGAGAATCGTGGCGGAAAATTTTACGAAAAACCAGACTTCCGTGACCATCATGTGCAGGGCTTCCGGAACGGATGTGTATCCGGTGGATATAGGAATGTCAGTAGAGACCCCGAAAGAGTAATCTCTTAAGCCTTTTGTTCTCTTAAACAGAAAAACAGCCTGCGGCAGCAGGAATCTGGTCCGGGAGGCGGCCATGGACAAAAAGGACTGTGAGGCGGCCGTTCTTTCGGGAATTCGCCTGGCAGGAGATTTGAAGGCCATGGGGTATGAGATTATTGCCACAGGGGAGATGGGAATTGGAAATACCACGCCCAGCAGCGCTCTCACGGCCATCCTCA
>CANRXD010000175.1 GCA_947643685.1 uncultured Clostridium sp.
ATCAGTTACAACTATGGTGCCCAAAACTACGAAAGAGTCCGTAAGGCCTGCCGTATCAGTCTGGCACTTTGTATGATTTATTCGGCCAGTGTAACTGCCATGATGATGAGATTCCCACAGGTATTTGCCGGGATTTTCAGCAACGATCCGATGCTCCTTGAGCTTTGTGCCTGGGCGCTTCCGGTATATCTGGCGGGTGGAATTGTATTTGGAGCACAAACAAGCTGTCAGCAGTCCTTCATGGCCCTGGGGCAGGCTAAAATCTCCCTCCTTCTGGCCTGCCTGAGAAAGGTGATTTTCCTTACGCCGGTCAGTTATATTTTTCCGCTGACCATTGGAAAACTTCCGGTGGCTGCAAAAATGGCAGAGACAGTAGCGGAGTTTGTGGAGTGCCCGGCAGAGGTATTTGCAATCTTTTTTGCAGAACCCGTTTCTGATACTACGGCCGCGATCTGTACCACCATTACCTTTTTCCTGTTCTATAATAGAAACTTACAGCGCACGGCGAGCAAAAAGATGGACGAAAATGGACATCAGGCCGGCCTGTAAGGCAGTTTTTGCTGCTGTTTATTAACTAATTTACTTACATTTTGGTAAAAAAGATGATATAATAAGAATACAGCGTGTGGTTCCTGAGAACGTAAGTCCGGTTGTCAGGAGCCACACATTTTTTATCTACTTTGAAAGTTCAGCGCTCCGCCGCTGAGCTGTGCGAAAACGGGGTCACGAAGTGACATCTTCCACTCCCGTTTTCTGCACATCCCCCCCGGAGGGTTCATAGGAAACCCCACTTTCATTCATGGTGGTGCCTTAAGCGGGGCATGGGGGTTTACTATGAAAGTGTTGCCCTGCAGCCGTGAGACAGCGCATGCTTGCATGCAGAGTCTCATGGATATCGAGCCTGTATGAGTAAGGAGGGCGGAAGCCCGGATTACGAATACCGGCGGAGATTGCGGGAGTGCGAAGCGCGGAGCAATCGACTTTCACGCATAGTGATGCCTGCGTCAGCAGGTCCGTTTTAGGAGGAATGGTATGTTTGAAAAAGGCAGTTTGATGGTTTATGACACCACCGGCGTTTGCAGGGTTGAGGACATTGGAGTCCCCGAAGGACTGCCTGTGGCCCGGGAGGGGAGAGAGTATTATAAGCTGACTCCGGTGTTTGGGTCCGGAACTATTTACATTCCGGTGGATACGAAAGTATTTATGCGTCCCGTAATCTCCAGGCAGGAGGCGGAACGTCTGATCCGAAAAATTCCGGAAATCCGTGAAAATCTTTGCGAGTCCAAAAATCAGAAAGTACTGGAAGATCATTATAAGGAGTCGCTGATGACTCATGACTGCGAAGATTTAATCCAGCTAATTAAAACCGTTTATATGAAAAAGAAAAATCTGGAACGCATTGGAAAGAAGGCAGGAAAGACCGATACCCAGTACATGAAGCGGGCCAAGGCCCTGCTTCACGAGGAGTTGTCTGTTGCATTGGGGATACCGGTAGATGAAGTCGAAGACTATATAGCAGGCGCTGTGGGGAGATAATCAAATAAGACGGATAAAATGGACCCGGAGGAAAAACACTCCGGGTCCATTTTATGAATCACTATAAGTTACATTTATTTACCCGTCTGGACATCAGTTCTTCAATACGCTGTTCTGTGGCGGCAGCCAGAAGAGTATGGTCGTCTGGTTCGACGGTCAGGTTTTTGTGGGCAGTGGCCAGCATAAGTTTGATACGATTGAGCTGGTTCACTTCACTGGCACCAGGATCATAGTCTACGGCGATGATATTGGCCATAGGATTTTCACGACGGAGTTCCTTGATGACTCCCTTTCCCACAATGTGGTTCGGAAGGCAGCCGAAGGGCTGCACACATACGATGTTATTGACGCCGCTGTGAATCAGCTCCAGCATTTCTCCCGTCAGAAACCATCCTTCACCGGTCTGATTGCCAATGGAAACAAATTCGTTGGCCATCACAGCAAGCTTTTTTATTTTTGCCGGCGGAGTAAAATGACGGCTCTTTTCAAATTCCATTCGTGCAGATTTCCGGAAATACTCCAACAGGGAAATGGCCATGTTGCAGAGGTAAGCGGTGGAACGCTTTGTGCCCAGGTTATCTGCCCGGAAATTGCTGTTGTAGAAGCAGTACAGGAGGAAGTCCATAAGATCGGGCACCACAGCCTCGGCTCCTTCTGATTCCAAAAGATCTACAATATGGTTATTGGCAGTAGGAGAGAATTTTACAAGGATTTCACCTACAATGCCAACCCTGGGCTTTCTGACAGTGACTCGTTCCAGATTGTCAAAATCCCGGATAATTCCCTTTACATTCCGCACAAAATTCATCATACCCGGGTCAGGCCTGGAGAGGGCCTGAATGCAGATGCCTTTCCATTTTTCGTGGAGTGCATTGGCAGAGCCCGGGACCTTTTCGTAAGGCCTTGTGGCATATAATACCCGCATGAATACATCGCCGTAGACAATGGCCTGCAGGGCCTTGGTGAGCATCTGCGGCGAATATTTAAAGCCGGGGTTGGTTTCCATTCCGTTGGCATTGATGGAGATAACGGGGATCTGGGGCATCCCGGCCTTTTCCAGGGCTCTGCGGATAAATCCAATGTAGTTGGATGCACGGCAGCCGCCGCCGGTCTGGGTCATGATTATGGCTGTATGATCCAGGTCATACTTTCCTGAAAGCAGAGCATCCATGATCTGCCCGATCACAATTAAGGACGGGTAGCAGGCATCGTTGTTTACGAATTTAAGTCCTGTGTCCACAGCAGCTTTGTCATCATTCTGGAGGATTACCAGATTATAGCCAAAGCTGCGGATGGCCGGTTCCAGCAGATCAAAGTGGATGGGCGACATCTGAGGGCAGAGAAGCGTATAGGTCTCCCGCATTTCTTTGGTAAACACCACACGGTTGTAGGAGCTGGAGACAATGGTCCTTGTATAGCGGCGTTCCTCTCTGACCCGCAGGGCAGAAATCAGAGAACGGATACGGATTCTGGCAGCTCCCAGGTTATTTACTTCATCGATTTTTAATACGGTATAAATCTTTCCCGAACCGGTCAGAATATCGTTTACCTGGTCCGTGGTTACTGCATCCAGTCCGCAGCCAAAGGAGTTTAGCTGAATCAAATCCAGATTATCCTGAGTTTTTACGTAGGATGCGGCGGCGTAGAGACGGGAATGGTACATCCACTGATCCGTCACGATCAGGGGCCGTTCCACACTGGCAAGATGGGAAACAGAGTCTTCTGTTAAAACGGCAAATCCATAGGATGTAATTAAGTCCGGAATTCCATGGTTAATTTCAGGATCGATGTGGTAAGGCCTCCCGGCCAGAACGATGCCGCGTTTCCCGGTTTCCTTCAAATAGGAAATGACTTCTTCTCCCTTCTTTTCCACATCCCGGCGGGCGTTTTCCTGCTCTTCCCAGGCCTTTTTGGCAGCAGCTCTTGTTTCATGTTCCGGAATATTGAATTCTTTTTTAAATTCATGGGCAAGCTGTCTGGAGAGAACAGGTTCACTTGTAAAGGCCATAAACGGGTTCATGAAGCGAATGTTGTTTTCCCTGAGTTCCTCCATATTGTTTTTGATATTCTCGGAATAAGAGGTTACCATGGGACAATTATAATGGTTTCCGGCTCCCGGTACTTCTTTCCTTTCGTATGGAATACAGGGATAGAAGATAAAAGGAATGTTTTTCTTAATGAGCCAGGAAATATGGCCGTGAGCCAGTTTTGCGGGATAGCATTCGGACTCGCTGGGGATAGTTTCAATACCCAGTTCGTATACCTGACGGTTGGACTGGGGGGACAATACAACCCGGAATCCCAGCTCCTTAAAAAAGGTGGCCCAATATGGGAAATTCTCATACATATTGAGAACACGGGGAATGCCGACGGTTCCTCTTGGGGCCTGGTCAGCCGGCAGGGGGTCATAGTCAAACAGCCGGTGATATTTATAATTGTAAAGGTTCGGAATATCACGTTTTGCTTTTTCGATTCCAAGACCGCGTTCACAGCGGTTTCCGGAAATATACTGACGTCCGCCCTCAAAACGGTTAATGGTGAGTACGCAATGGTTTACACAGCCACGGCACCGGCTCATGGTGGTGGTGTAGGAAAGACTTATGATTTTATCCAGGGGTAGCATAGTACTTTGCTTCGGGCGGTGCAGGTAGCGTTCTCTGGCGATTAAGGCAGCACCAAAGGCACCCATGATTCCTGCAATGTCGGGACGGATAGCCTCACAGTTGGCAATTTTTTCAAAGCTTCTCAATACAGCGTCATTATAGAAGGTGCCGCCCTGCACCACTACATTTTTTCCCAGATCAGAGGCCGTGGTGATTTTGATTACTTTAAACAGCGCATTTTTAATGACAGAATAGGCCAGGCCTGCAGAGATGTCAGATACAGATGCGCCCTCTTTCTGAGCCTGTTTTACGTTGGAATTCATAAATACCGTACACCGGGTTCCAAGGTCGATGGGATTTCTGGCATACAAAGCTTCCCTGGCAAAGTCCTGAACACTGTAATTTAAGGACTTTGCAAAGGTTTCGATGAAGGAACCGCAGCCAGAGGAACAGGCTTCATTTAACTGAACGCTGTCAACAGTTTTGTCCTTAATGCGGATGCACTTCATATCCTGTCCGCCGATATCCAGGATACAGTCCACCTCCGGATCAAAGAAGGCGGCGGCATAATAGTG
>CANRXD010000176.1 GCA_947643685.1 uncultured Clostridium sp.
GGAAAATAAAAAAACAAGAGCAAATCATACGAAAAATAAAGAGTTTTTTAATATATTTTTTCTTGTACAGGCTGATGCCGGATGGTATACTACATCCGCCGGATGCCGGATGATTTTATGAGGAGAGTGATACATTTATGAAGAAAGAAATCTTACTGGTTTTGTCTGTATGTGCAATGGTATCAGTGACAGCAGCCTGTGGTTCAAAGGATACAGTGAATGAGAGTACAACGGCAGCGGTGGAGACGGAGGCGAAGAAGACGAAACCTCCGGTCAAGCCGGATCTTTCCAAAGTGGATCCCAAAGAAGCCCTGGGGCCCGGAGCCTTTGAGGAGGAAGAGGAGCAGGAGAGTCTGGCGGGGATGGAAAATCAGAATCTTTCTGATCTGGAGAAGTCCGAATATAAAGAATTTGCGAGACAGGTGATTTCTGCCATTACAGGAAAGGATATGGAAGCTCTGGCTGACCTTGTGCATTATCCGGTCTATGTTTCTGCTTTAGAAGAGAATGGCGGAATGGTTGACGATAAGGAAACATTTCTGGCTCTGGATCCGGATGTAATTTTTGATGCGGAGCTGATTGCTGCCATGGAAAAAGTAGACGTTGAGACACTTGAGCCGGTGATGGCCGGTGTTGTACTTGGCGATGAAGCTCCCAATGTGATTGTAAATTCCATGGACGGGGAACTTGGCGTGATGGGAATTAATTATTAAGTCTGTGAAAAAGGTGAAAGGGGCCGCTGCCAGGAAATATGGCAGCGGCCCTGTTTTCCCCGCCCTGTGGTCTGTTAAAATTAATATGTAAGAAAAGCTTGGTTAGAAATGGACAAAACTGTAAATATTTAGTATAATAGGAACAGACTGGTTTTTGGTGAGAGGGAGAAAACATTGCGGCGGAAAAAAAGTGGCTTTGAAAATCTGGTGCTGATTTCCCAGCTTGGGCTGAATGTGGTGACTGCTGTATTTTTATGTGTAGCGGCAGGAATTTTTCTGGACCGCAGATTTGGTACCAGTCTGGTTCTCCCTTTCCTGATTCTTGGTATTCTGTCCGGCGGTTTAAGTGCTTATAAGACGGTAAAGAACATCATAGACAGGGAAAGGGCCGAGAATGAAAAGGAATTGAAGCGGCAGATCATGAACTGGGAGAAACGCTATGGAACCGGAGACGGAAATGGCAGGAATAAACGGAAGGGATGGTGACCGATATGAGTGAGGAAACAAAACGGCAGGTCATCGAAATGTCCGTGGGAATTGTGATCCATAACCTGGTGATTTTCCTCGTGTGTCTGATTTGGTTCCGGTCCTTTTCCAATTTTCTGGGAGTTTTGATTGGAATGGCGGCAGCGATTCTTTCCCTGTGCAGTATGGCTCATTCTACGGAGCTTTGCGTGGATGCTGCCGATGAACACTATGCACAGCGGAAAATGACTATCCACGCCATATGCCGGAGTCTTTTGCTTTTTACGGTGATGGCGCTTTTATGGAAATTTACAGAAATTAACCTTTTTACTGTGGTTCTGGGAATACTGGGACTTAAGACGGGAGCTTACCTGTATCCCGCCGTGCACAAATTCATGAACCATAAGGCCGAAAATAACAGGGCCTGATTGGGATAAATGCTTTAAGGATACTGAAAGAAAGGAGGAAAAACAATGGGTGGTGGCAGTGAAGCGGATTTTATGATACACGGAGTTGTGAAATACACTCTGTTCGGCCAGGAGCTATGGCTCACAACGACCACAGTGGGAATGACGATTATTACAATCGTTCTGCTGATTCTGGCCTTTGCCGCGAATCGTACCATGAAAAAAGCAACGGATGTACCGGGGACTTTCCAGAATATCATTGAATTGGGGATGGAAATGCTGGAAAGTATGACCACAGGAATCCTTGGAAAGGAAGCCAGACGTTTTGCCAATTATATTGGTACCATTTTTCTGTTCATCCTGTTCTGCAATCTGAGCGGTCTGGCGGGACTTCGAACCGTGACCGCGGATTTTGGCGTGACGTTCCTTTTGGGGCTTGTTACATTTGCCATTGTGCAGTACCAGGGAATTAAGAATCATGGAGTCGGACACTTTACAGGATTATTCAAACCCCTTCCGGTTCTGTTTCCGATCAATTTGATCGGTGAATTTGCAAACCCGATTTCCATATCGCTCCGTCTGTTTGCCAATATGCTTTCAGGCGTGATCATTCTGGGACTCTGGTATGGGATGCTGCCGATTTTTGCAAAAAACGGTATTCCGGCAGCGCTTCATGTGTACTGTGACTTGTTTTCAGGATGTATCCAGACATATGTATTCTGTATGCTCACTATGGTATACGTCAATGATAAGCTTTAATGTCAGGCGGGAGTATTGCCTGGTAACCCCAATTATTATCAATTACAGGAGGTTTTATTTATGAATATTTCAGGACAGGATTTTATTTATGGTTGTTCCGCCATTGGCGCGGGTCTGGCAATGATCGCCGGTATCGGACCTGGTGTCGGCCAGGGTATTGCCGCCGGACACGGTGCGGCAGCCGTTGGACGCAACCCGGGTGCAAAGTCTGATATTACATCTACCATGTTACTTGGTCAGGCCGTTGCCGAGACAACAGGTCTTTATGGTCTGGTAGTCGCTATCATTCTTATGTTCGTGAAGCCGTTCGGTTGATTCAGACGGTTTTTAACCGGACATAAACGAAAAGGAGGCGAGACTTAACCTTGGAACGGTTAATAAATTTTGACCCTCAATGGATAAATGATGTCGTTATCACAGGCGTTAATATTTTTATCCTGTTCTTTGCCATGTCGTATCTTCTGTTTGATCCGGCCAGGGCATTCCTGGAGAAACGGAGACAGAAGATTGCAAACGACCTGGAAACCGCAAAGAACAGTAAAGAAGACGCTGTGGCTTTAAAAGCGGAATATGAAGACAGACTGAAAGCCATCAATAAAGAAGCAGAGCAGATCATGGATGAGGCCAGAAAGAAGGCCAAGAAGCAGGAAGCAGAAATTCTTGCGGAGGCCAGAGAAGAGGCCGGAAGAATCCTTGAAAGAGCCAACAAAGAAATTGATCTGGAAAGGAAAAAGGCTCTGGAGGACGTGAAAACGGAGATTGTCTCCATCGCAGCCATGATGGCAGGAAAGGCCGTTGCCGCTTCTATGGATGTCAGGATTCAGGATTCCCTGATTGAGGAGACCTTAAAAGAAATGGGTGAGAGCACATGGCAAAGCTAGTGTCAAAGGTTTACGGAGATGCGCTTTTTGAGGAAGCCATGGAAAAAAATGCGCTGGACGCATGGTATGAAGAGGTACTGGCTCTCCGGACTGTTTTCATGGAAAATTCTGATCTTGTGCAGCTCTTAAACCATCCGCAGATCGTGAAGGAGGATAAGACCGGCTTTGTGGAGGAGGTCTTTTCCGGAAAGCTTTCCGACGGTTTGCTGGGATTTTTGGTAACTGTAATCGAAAAGGGCCGTCAGAATGATATCCTTTCCATTTGCGAGTATTTCATAGACAGGGTAAAGGAATATAAAAAAATCGGCGTGGTGAAGGTCACCAGCGCCGCCCCACTTTCAAAAGAACAGAAAAAGCGTGTGGAGCAGAGAGTTCTCGAGACCACATCCTATGTCAGCCTGGAAATGTCCTATGCCGTGGATGAGGCTCTCCTTGGGGGCCTTGTGATCCGCATCGGAGACCGGGTTGTGGACAGCAGTATCCGGACGCAGCTTGAGGAGATGAAGCGTGATTTGATGAAGCTCCAGCTCGCATAAGGAAACGAAAAGATTGCAAAAAGAAAGAAGGTGCAAACCTCAAATGAATTTGAGACCAGAAGAGATCAGCTCGGTCATTAAAGAGCAGATTAAAAAATATTCCACCAAGCTGGAAGTTTCTGACGTGGGAACGGTCATTCAGGTGGCAGACGGTATTGCACGTATCCATGGGCTTGAAAACGCCATGCAGGGAGAGCTTCTGGAATTTCCGGGAGAAATTTATGGCATGGTGTTAAATCTGGAGGAGGATAACGTTGGTGCCGTTTTACTGGGCGATACTTCCAGTATCAGTGAAGGCGACACGGTTAAGACCACCGGACGCGTGGTTGAGGTTCCCGTGGGCGATGCGCTGACAGGACGTGTTGTAAATGCTCTTGGTCAGCCCATCGACGGCAAGGGACCGATTCTGACTGACAGATTCCGCCAGATTGAGCGTGTGGCCCACGGCGTAATTGAGAGAAAATCCGTGGATACCCCGCTTCAGACAGGTATCAAGGCCATTGATGCCATGATTCCTATCGGACGCGGTCAGCGTGAGCTTATTATCGGAGACCGTCAGACCGGTAAAACGGCCATCGCCATCGACACCATCATCAACCAGAAGGGGCAGGGAGTTCACTGCATTTACGTTGCCATCGGACAGAAAGCGTCCACAGTGGCCGGTATTGTAAAGACTCTGGAAGAGTTTGGCGCCATGGATTATACCACTCTCGTGGTTTCCACTGCGTCGGATCTTGCTCCTTTACAGTATATTGCCCCCTATTCCGGCTGTGCCATCGGCGAGGAGTGGATGGAAAACGGCGAGGATGTGCTTGTGGTTTACGATGATTTAAGTAAACATGCGGCGGCTTACCGTACCCTGTCCCTGCTTCTTAAGAGACCGCCGGGACGTGAGGCATATCCCGGCGACGTATTCTATCTGCACTCCAGACTGCTGGAGCGTGC
>CANRXD010000177.1 GCA_947643685.1 uncultured Clostridium sp.
ATGTCTGAGACAGAAGCAAAAATGTATTTTTCTGGACAGGGATGGAACCATTAACCAATACCGGGGATTGATTTATAAGGAAGAGGATTTTGAACTGGAATCATGTGCCATGGAGGCCATAAGAAAAATCAATTTGTCCGGGCGACTGGGAATTGTTGTGACCAATCAGCCGGTGGTGGCCAGAGGACTTTGTGAAATTGAGGATGTGGAGAATATTCACAGGAAGATGGCAACATTGCTGGGGCGTGAAGGCGTGTTCCTGGATGATATTCTGTTCTGCCCACATCACCCGGATAAGGGATATCCGGAGGAAAATCCGCTCTATAAGATACCGTGTGGATGCAGAAAGCCCAAAACAGGAATGATTGAAAAGGCTGCAGAGCGGTACAATATTGATCTTAAGGAGTCATGGATGGTGGGAGATACCACCATGGACATTCAGACCGGAAAAAATGCGGGAATGCACACGGCACTGGTGCTGACGGGAGAGGCCGGAAGGGATAAGAAATATGATGTGCAGCCGGATTTGGTTTGCGGCGATCTTCTGGAGGCTGTGGAAAGGATACTTGGAATGCAGGGAGGAAGCCATATATGATTATTACACAGACGCCCTTTCGTATGTCGTTTTTCGGAGGCGGTACAGATTTTCCGGATTTTTATAAGGAACATGGCGGAGCAGTGATTTCCACAACATTTGACAAATACTGTTATGTGAATGTCCGGCATCTGCCCAGATTTTTTGATTATTCAACGGAGCTGTCGTATTCCAGGATAGAGCGGGTGACGGATGTGGAGCAAATCAATCATCCGGCTATCCGGGAGGCCATGAAGTTTCTGGACATGCATGAAATTCGCCTGACCTACGAGGCGGACCTTCCGGCCAGATCCGGTCTGGGAACCAGCAGTTCTTTTGCAGTGGGGATGCTGAATGCGTTTTATTCACTGAAGGGAAAATATGCAGATAAAAGGAAGCTGGCAGATGATGCTATTTATCTGGAACGGACCCTCTGTAATGAGAGCGGCGGCATTCAGGATCAGATTGCAGCATCGTTTGGGGGATTGAACAGAATTTGTTTTAATGCGGAGGGATACGAGGTGAATCCCGTAATCATCTCTCCGGATAGAAAGCAGCAGCTCAATAGAAATCTGCTGTTGTTTTTTACCGGGTTTTCACGCTTTTCATCTGACATTCAGCAGACGACTCAGAAAGCGCTTTCAGATAAGAAAAAGCAGCTTCTGGAGATGCTTTCGCTGGTGGATGAAGCCGAGAGAGTATTGACTTCCAGAGGTGATTTAAATGAATTTGGGCGGCTTTTGGACTATACATGGAGGTTAAAGAGAGGTATCTCCAGAGGCATTTCCACAGATTCCATCGATGGTCTGTATGCAAAGGGCATGGAGGCCGGCGCATTGGGAGGAAAGCTGTTGGGTGCCGGCGGAGGTGGTTTTTTGTTGTTTTATGTGGAAGAAGATAAACAGGGTGCCGTGCATAAGGCGATGGAGGAGCTTTTGTATGTTCCGTTTAAGTTTGAGAACAGCGGGACACGGGTTATCCATTATACACCGGAAATGTACGAGAAAAAATAGAAAAGGCGGAAAGAACCAAAAGAACTTAGAAACGGTCTGGACCGAAGGGAGTAAAATCCTGGAAGTCCAGGCCGTTTTTGTCGCATAACGTAAATTTATGTCTTGTGAGTGATTCATGCGGGGAATGAGGGGCATTCCGGACAATTCTAAGCCGCATGTATGAGGATATATGATTCTGATACTGCCATGGCAGTTTTAGAAAATAAATAATTTTTAGGGAGGAATCCAATGTTAAAAGCGAACAAAAGAAAAATGAAATTAAGCGGGTGGCTGAAAGAGAACCATGCAGAGGAGTATAAGTCTCACACAAAGATTCAGGGGTTCATATTTTTTTATGAAGTGTTTTCAGAAATGGATGGAGAGTTGGCTGATTTTTCGGATATGAAAGGGGACAAACATGGCATTGTATTTGAGACAGTATGGGCAGACTATACGATGGAATGGGAATATTTCGATCAGGCTATTGAGGTCTGCCATTATCCGGGGCCGCGTCTGCTGAATGAAGAGCGGGCCAGGAAATGTGCGTGGATCGTTGAAAAACGGTCGGAAGAGGAAGTGCTGGAGCTGATGCGGCAGATGAATTTGTGGAAGGCGAAGAAGAGGAGTATGATAAGGAGCAGACAAATGATTGATTTGAACGGGGCAGATTTTGATGATAAGGACAGGCAGCTGATAAGGAGGCTGGAGATGGAGTATGAAACGCAGACAGGGAAAAGAGAGGAGGCGTAATGAAATCGAAAATGCGTCCGGATGGCCGTCTGAAAAGCGTTTGGCTCAATATCTGAATGTTTGTATGACAAAGATAGCGAACACAGATAATCAGGAGTAAAAAGGCATTCTGATGACGATTTGAAAATTGTCTGGAATACTTTGATAGATGACACATGGGAGAGTAGGAGAGAGCGGGAGAGGAGAGGGCTCTGTCAGAATGCCGGATGAAAATACTATGTTTAAAGGGAAAACACCATCATATGGCAGTTTTGCAGGCGATATGATGGTGTTTTTGCGGACTGTGGAGTGCGTAAAGATTGGCTGGCAGTTTAGGATACAAGACATACGGATTAAGTTGGACTGGTCCTCCCTTCCCTAAAAACGCCTTCGAAAAAGGTGTTGAGACTGCTTGTCACTCACTGGCTTTTAGGGTAGAATAAAGTTGGAATCTTACAGGAAGATCTGCGTCAGGAAGGGAGAATGAGCCTTATGCAGGGGAAAAAACTGCCGGTTGGTATTGATGATTTTGAAAAGCTTCGCAGGGAAGAATTTTATTATATTGATAAAACTGATTTTATCCGTGATTTGCTGAATAATTGGGGTGAGGTCAATTTGTTTACCCGTCCGCGCAGATTTGGAAAAACTTTGAATATGAGTATGCTGAAATGTTTTTTTGAAATCGGGGCGGATGAGACACTGTTTGATGGCCTGGCAATTTCACAGGAGACAGCACTGTGGGAGAGACATATGGGGAAATACCCTGTGATATTTATTTCGCTGAAAGGCGTTGATGGCCTGAATTTTGAAGAGGCTTATGGGGCACTGCGTAGAATTATCCGGGCAGAAGTATTAAGGCTGAAGTTCCTGGTAAAAAGTGAAAGGGCTACGGAAGATGATAAGCGTCCTTTTGAACGTTTTCTTAAGGAAAGAGAAACGAAAGATGATATGCTGGAAAGCCTGAAAATGTTGTCTTATTTGCTCTTTCAGCACTATGGCCAAAAAGCTATCCTGTTGATTGATGAATACGACGTACCGCTTGATAAGGCATTTCAGCATGGCTATTATGAAGAAATGGTATTGTTGCTCCGGGGATTGTTCGGACAGGCATTGAAAACGAATGAATTTTTACAATTCGCAGTTTTGACCGGGTGCCTGCGGATATCCAAAGAGAGCATTTTCACAGGACTGAATAACTTCAAGGTTCTTTCTGTCACAGACGCGAGATTCGATGAGCATTTTGGCTTTGTTGAAAGAGAAGTAATTCGTCTTCTAAAAGATTATCAGTTAGAAAACCATTTGCCGGAAATTAAAGAATGGTATGATGGATATCGTTTTGGGGATGTAAATATTTACTGCCCGTGGGATGTGATCAGTTATGCAGACTGCCTTTCGGCAGACCCCCATGCGGAGCCGGAAGCTTTCTGGATTAACACCAGTGGGAATGATCTGGTAAAGCGTTTTATTGATAAAGCGGATAAAACGACACAAAGTGAGATCGAGCGTCTGATCGCAGGAGAGGCAATTGAAAAAGCGATTCGTTTGGATCTGACGTATAACGAGATTGATGCCAGCATTTCCAACCTCTGGAGTGTTCTTTTTACTTCCGGATATCTGACACAGACAGGCAGGGCGGCGAATGGTTTCTATAAACTGATGATTCCCAATCGGGAAGTCTTTGTATTACAGATACAAGAATGGTTTAAAAAGACAACTTTAGCAGATTCTACAAGGATTAACCGCTTTTGCGCTGCTTTTTTAGCGGGAGATGCATCGACCATTCAGGACATGCTGCATGATTATTTGTGGGATTCGATCAGCGTGAGGGATGCGGCGGTCAGGACGCATATGAAGGAGAATTTTTATCACGGTCTGATGTTGGGGTTGCTGTGGAGCCAGGGAACCTGGCTGATACAGTCCAACGCAGAAACCGGGGAAGGTTACAGCGACATCTCTGTAAGCACGCCCGATCGGATGGGAATTGTGATTGAACTGAAGTATGCGAATGATGGTAACCTGGAAGCAGCATGTGAGGAAAAGAAATATGCCGTTGGCTTGCAGCGTCAGGGAATGAAACAAATTATCCGGTATGGGATCGCATTTCGAGAGAAGGAATGCAGGGTGGTTATGGCATGATAAGAGTGGAGAAACTGAGATGTAAAGCCCTGCACAGGTTCTTTGCGAATATAGACTTAGTAAATATTTTTAGATTAGATATATCTCCATTGGGTATGGTACGAAAAACAGAAAATAGTGTAATATGGGTTTACTATATGTAAAGTCAGGAATAGAGATATATTTTGAACCTATCTCAAAGCATACGTAAACCTCCAAACTGATGTAAGATAAGAATACTTGGTTTGGAGGTTTTGGTAACTAACAACATGTTTTATTCCGGTTTTTACGA
>CANRXD010000178.1 GCA_947643685.1 uncultured Clostridium sp.
ATCGCAATTTTAGGGCCGGGTTTTCCGGTATCCAGATCGGTATAGAAGCCGGGGATATTTCCTGCTTTTGTCAGGGTATAGCCCAGAGATTCAAACTTCTCCTCCAGGTATGCAGAGGTTTTCCACTCCCTGTAACCGGTTTCCGGGTGTTTCCAGATATGGTCCGCGGCTTCATTGATCAGTTGTTCCTGTTTTGCTACCATTTCCAACAGCTTATTTGCTTGTTCCATAGATTTGCTCTCCTTTCAGAAATAGGCCTTTCACATTGCTTTTATTATAACTGAAATGTGTAAAATAGTCCATAAAAACAGAGACATCAAAAAATGACTGGAAAAACGCTATAAATATCTTCTGCATTTTCTTGTTATCTTCCATGGTTTTAGATATAATATGAGAGATGACAGAAGATGCGGGAGTTTTTTATTCGACAAAATGATGTTGGTATCAAAAAATCAATGGCGATACCAGATAGGAGGGATGATTTTGTATATCATTCGTGTGAAAATGCAAAAACCCGGGAAAAAGGGGCGGGGGATTGTGGAACCAGTGGAGTTTACCCTGAAGGAGAAGCCGGGGACAGTGAAAGAGCTGATTACAGAGCTTGTGAAGCTCGGCGTGAAGGAATATAATGAGAGAAAAGATACAGGGCAGATTCTCCCATACCTTACAAAAGAGGAGATTACACAAAAGGCCTCCGCAGGGAAGGTATCTTTTGGAGTACGGGGCGGCGAGGATGCCGGGGAGAACCAGGCGGTGAAGAATGCCCTGCAATGCTTTGAAGATGGGATTTTCCGGGTGTTTGCCTCTGATAGAGAACTGGAAAGACTGGAGCAGGAGATTCCCTGGCAGGAGGAGACTGTGTTTACCTTTGTTCGGCTGGCCATGCTGTCTGGCTGGTAAAATTGCAGCAGTTCACAGATAAAGGAGATATTGATGGACGGAAAAAAGGTATTTACAAGAAAACAGAAATTCCGCCTTTTGGCGTTGATGCCTGTATATTTCATTATAGTTGGGGGAATTTTGCAGCCACTTCCTGAGATCATACCAGGGCTGTGGGCTATTATCCGTGAACCAGACTTCCTGATTACAGACTATTTTATCATCGGAGGAGTGGGAACAGCGCTGATTAATGCAGGACTTTTGACGCTTCTTTGTATTTCCATTATTTATTCTCTGGGAATGGAGATGGATGGACATACCATTACCTCCTGCTGCCTGATGTTTGGATTTTCTCTGTTCGGAAAAAATCTTTTAAACATCTGGACGATTCTGTTTGGCGTTTATCTGTATTCAAGATATCACAAGATGCCGCTTTCAAAATATATTTACATTGGATTTTATGGCACCAGTCTGTCTCCGATCATTACGCAGATTATGTATATCTCGCATCTGCCATACGGTCTCAGGCTTTTTATCAGTTTGCTGGTGGGAATTGCCATCGGCTTTGTCCTGCCGCCTCTATCTACCCATGTTCACTACGCCCACAAAGGATATTCCCTTTATAATGTAGGTTTTTCAGCAGGAATTATCGCAACAGTGACGGTATCACTTTTAAAATCATTTGGCGTGACCACAGAATCCAGATTGATATGGTCCTCCGGGAATAACGGGCTGTTTCTTCTGGTGCTGGGAAGTTTTTTCCTGCTTATGGCCATAGGCTCCATTGTCCTGGGGGGACGGGAGATTGCCAGTTCTTACCATGCAATACTAAAAAGCACAGGGATTGCCGGAACCGATTATCTGAAGGAAGAAGGCGGGGCCGCCACATCTTTTAATATGGCAGTAAACGGACTGTTTGCCATGTTGTTTGTGGTCTGTGTTGGCGGAGATCTGAATGGGCCGACCATCGGAGGTATTTTTACCATCGTGGGATTCAGCGCCACCGGGAAACATCTGCGGAATATCGCCCCTATCATGTTCGGGGTTCTGCTTGCAAGTTTTACAAAGCGGTGGAGCATTATGGAGCCATCTCCCATGCTGGCACTTTTGTTTTCCACCACTTTGGCGCCAATTGCAGGGGAATTCGGTATCCTGATGGGAATTTTGGCCGGATTTCTCCATTCCTCAGTGGCTTTGAATGTGGGAATTGTTTATGGGGGAATGAATCTCTATAATAATGGATTTGCCGGAGGAATTGTGGCCATTTTTATGGTTCCGGTGATTCATTCGGTTATGGATCGCAGAGCACGGGCCAGGGGAGAAATTTCCCTTTAAACGATTTGTTACGGAGGCTGTTTTGTCATGAAAAAATATCTTGCCTGGCTGCCGGCCCTTTGTATTGCGGCTGCAATTTTCTTTTTTTCCGCCCAGCCTGCGGATGTATCCACAGAAGTCAGCGATGGTGTTACCAGGCTGCTTCTGGCAGTTGCCATGAAGCTTAATCTGATGCAGGCAACGCCGGAACGTCTTTATGAGCTTTGTGTACTCTTAAGTACGCCAGTGCGTAAATGTGCCCATATTACAGAGTTTTCCGTACTCCATGTATCCATTCTTTTTGGTTTGTGGCAGTGGGGATTTTCCGGAAAGAAATGGTTAAGGGCGGCCCTTATGGCAACGGTTTTTTATGCATGTACCGATGAATTCCATCAGATTTTTGTTCCGGGAAGGGCCGGGATGATACAGGATGTGATGATTGACAGCATCGGGGCTGTGATTATCACTGTTTTGCTCTGGTATCGCTTTATGAAGATTCCGAGTAAAAAAAGCTTATGAAAACAAGTTTTCAACGCCTTTTTTACCTGGAATTTTCGCAAGGCTGGTAGCAGTTCAGCCTTGCTTTTTATAAGGAAACATGATATAGTAACCCCCGTACCAAGGTCGCAGACGCTCCATGGTATGGGGGTTTGCATAAACAGACCGGTGAGTTCGAGACCTTCCTCACCTAAAACAAAACTAAAGGAGAAAACAGAATATGAAAGACAGCAAGCAGACAGACAGCCCGTTGTACCAGATTGTGTTCGGAGCCGCTATTGCGGGAATTTATATCGTATTAACGATGCTCTTTCTTCCGATCAGCTTTGGCCCCGTTCAATTCAGAATTTCGGAGGCGCTCTGCGTACTTCCCATCTTCACTCCGGCGGCAATTCCCGGCCTTTTTATCGGATGCCTGCTCTCCAACTTCCTTGGCGGGGCAGCAATGCTGGATGTGATTTTTGGGAGTATTGCAACTCTCATTGGAGCGGTTGGCTCCTGGATGTTTAGGAGAAACCGTTTCATGGTTTCCCTTCCTCCCATTTTGTCCAACACGATCATTATTCCCTGGGTGCTGCGTTACGCCTATGGTTCCGAGGATATGATCTGGTTTGCCATGATTACCGTTGGAATCGGCGAGATCCTGGCAATTGGTGTTCTGGGGCAGATCTTGTTGTCAGCTCTTTCCAGATACCGTACTGTAATTTTTGGCAGAAGAGCGGAGGCTTAAAAATAACCTGGCAGGAGTTGGCTGTTTTGCGAGAAAGAAATTTTGCAAGAAAACAGAAAAGAAGGAACAAAGCAGAGAATCTATGGATTTTCTGCTTTTTTTGTGATATCATTAACGAGAACAGCCGGGACAAAAAGCGGTCCGGGTTATCAGACATATAGTATTATATGAATCCGAGAGGAGCAACGTATGTATCATATAGATTTTAAAAAGCCGAACCATGTTCACTTTATCGGTATTGGCGGTATCAGCATGAGTGGTCTTGCAGAGATACTTTTAGAGCGTGGCTTTACAGTTTCCGGCTCTGATTCCCATGAGTCGGAGCTTACAGAAAAACTAAAAGCCCATGGAGCAAAGATTTTTTATGGCCAGCGGGCAGAAAATATCATAGAAGGAATTGATGTGGCGGTGTATACGGCAGCAGTCCATGCCGACAATCCGGAGCTTGCAGAGGCTGTGAAGCAGGGACTTCCGGTCCTTACCAGAGCTGAGCTTCTTGGACAGATCATGAGAAATTACAGCCAGCCCGTTGCTGTGGCCGGAACTCATGGTAAAACCACAACCACGTCCATGCTGTCAGAAATTCTTATGGATGCGAAATTGGATCCGACTATTTCTGTCGGCGGAATGCTGGATGCAATCGGCGGAAACATCCGGGTGGGTGGTTCTGATCTTTTTGTGACAGAGGCCTGTGAGTACACCAACAGCTTCTTATCGTTTTTTCCTGCCATGGAGATTATTTTGAACATAGAGGCGGATCATCTTGATTTCTTTAAGGATATTAATGAAATTCGTGATTCTTTCCGGCGGTTTGCAGAGATTCTCCCGGCGGACGGAGTGCTGATTATCAACAGCGATATTAAAGACTATGAGGAAATCTTTAAAGGGATTCCATGTCGTGTGATTACCGTGGGGAGCGATGCGAACAGGAGCCATTACAGCGCGGCAGATATTGTCTTCGATCATAATGCCTGCGCTTCCTATACGCTTTTGGTGAATGGAATCGGTACAGACAGAATTACCCTTGGAGTGCCCGGTATTCACAACGTGTATAATTCTCTGGCGGCTATCGCTGCCGCCCATGAGCTGGGTATAGAAAATGAGCAAATCAAGGCAGGCCTTCTGGCGTTTTCCGGAACTCACCGCCGGTTTGAGAAAAAGGGAGAGCTTCGGGGCATTACAATTATTGATGACTACGCTCACCATCCCCAGGAGATTGAGGCAACTCTGTCAACAGCGCAGAATTATCCACACAGGGAAGTGTGGTG
>CANRXD010000179.1 GCA_947643685.1 uncultured Clostridium sp.
CCCCACAGGCTTTTGAGGACTCTTTCGGGGCTTTTGGACACCTTGGGAAATCGCAGGATTTCCATTTGCCGGGAGCTTACGAAGAAGTATGAGACGGTGTTTCGTACTACATTTTCTGAAGCTTTGGCATTTTATGAGACTGAGGAGCCCAGGGGAGAATGTGTGATTGTTGTGGAGGGAAAAAATACGGAGGAAATCCAAAAAGAGAGAGAACAAATTTGGGAGTCCGTGCCTATGGAAGAACATGTAAAAAAATATCTCCTGGAAGGTATGGAAAAAAAGGAAGCCATGAAACAGGTAGCGAAGGACCGGGGAATCAGTAAACGGGATGTGTATCAATACCTGACTAATTTAAAAGAATAGAAACAGATAGGATAAAAATACCAGCCGAAACAACCGTTTGGCTGGTATTTTTTTCGGATATCCATGGTATTGGATGCGTTCTGTTCCCGTCTTATGAAAGAGCCTTCTTTTGTTACTTTAAGCCCATAAATTTGGCGGCGTTATTATAAAAGATATTTTCCAGTCCTTGTTCATCAACACCACAGGCCATAATCTTCTGGATTTCCACGGAAGGTTCATGGAAAGGAGAATCGATTCCGAACATGACCCTTTCGTGACCCACAGTATCATAGGCGTTTTTGATCTGGCAGCTCATGGAGGTGCCGGAAGTCTCCAGCCAGATATTGTCATAGCGTTTTGCCATGGTCAGCGCAGCACCCACGTAGATACCATGGGCGTGGCCCATATGAATCATGACAATGGGAAGACGAGGGTGGCGTTCTGCCAGAAGTCCGATCTGCCAGGGCAGAGAAAAGGGCGGATGGCCGGAGTGGATAAATAAAGGTTTTCCATATTTTTCGCAGATTTCCGCCACCGGATCTACACAGGGGTCATCGGCAGAGTAGCCGTCAAATAATGACTGGAGCTTTGCACCTGCAAAATGCTCGTCACGGAGGTAATGCTCTAAGGAGTCATAAGCAGTTTTCCCTTCAGCGCAGTTTACCCACATTAAAGGGATGATTTTGTCCGGGCAGGCTTTGTAAGCGGTTACGGTGTCTTCATTCTCATGGCAGCCAGAGGCGCAGAGAATTGTTTTCTCAATGTTATAGGTTTCCATCTGCTTAAGCAGCCGGTCTGCGTCAAAATTAATGTTAAAAGGGCTTCCGAATACACCAATATGGGTATGAGCGTCTATTTTTTTGATTCTGGAAAATTCGTTCATATGCATGTCTCCTTTATATATTTCTCATATGTACATCTGAGATACCGCGGATTGCTTCACATTATGTGCATTCGCAATCCTGAAACACTTCCTATCATACAGAAAGATTGGTATTATTGAAACATCCAATTTTAGAAAAATTAACCAGTCCAGAAAACCCGGATACGGATCGACCAGAAGGAATTACTGATAAAATTTCCTTGACAAATCTCCTGGTATGAATTAATATATAGATAAATATTTAATTTGAATATCAAAATATTTGAAACAAAAAATATTTAAGTCGACACAAGGATGTATGAGATGACGGCCAGAATTGCGGGAATTGGTATTTATGTACCAAATAAAATTGTAACAAACGATGAGCTGGCAGAAATTATGGAAACCAGTGATGAGTGGATTGTGAGCCGGACCGGAATCCATGAACGGCGGATTTCCACAACAGAAGGAACCAGGGAGCTGGCTTTAAAAGCGGCCAGGAATGCCCTTGCGGCAGCAAAGACAGAGCCCAAAGAGCTGGATGTTATTGTCCTTGGCACTTCCTCTCCGGATTACCATTATCCCAGTGATGCCTGCTATGTACAGGGGAAGCTCGGTGCCGGGAACGCGGTTGCTTTCGATATTTCTGCCGCATGCTCCGGATTTATTTTTGCCATGAACATTGTCCGGAGTTTTTTCGAAGCGGGAATTTATAAAACCGGACTGATTATTGGCGCAGAAACTCTGAGCAAGGTAACGGACTGGAGCGACCGTTCTACCAGTGTTCTTTTCGGTGATGGAGCGGGAGCGGCTGTACTAAAGGCCGGAGAAACAGGAATTATCGACATGATTATGGGGTCTGACGGTACCATGGGAGACGTCCTTAAGTGTCCGTCAAGGACCATGGGGAATTTCCTTACGGGAGAGAAGCCAGAGGCAGGCTTTATGACTATGGACGGTCAGGCTGTGTTCAAATTTGCGGTAAAAAAGATTCCGGAAACCATTGAGCTTCTTCTTAAGAGGAATCATTTAACAAAAGAGGATATTACGTACTATGTTCTTCATCAGGCCAATGAGCGGATTATCGAAGCGGCAGCCAGGCGTATCAGGGAACCGATAGAAAAGTTTCCCATGACCATTGGAGAATATGGAAATACTTCTACAGCCTCCATTCCGCTTTTGTTAAATTATATGGAAAAGCAGGGAATGTTAAAGCCTGGCCAGAAAATTATCATGTCAGGGTTTGGGGCAGGGATGACCTGGGGTGCAGCGCTGATTCAGTGGATTTAAAAACTTTGAAAATCAAAGTAAAACAGTAAAATAAAAGGAGAATGAAACAATGTTAGAGAGAATGAAAGAATTGATTGCAGATCAGTTGAGTGTTAATGCAGATATCATTACAGAGGCATCTTCCTTTAAGGATGATCTGGGAGCAGATTCTCTGGACTTATTTGAACTTGTGATGGCTTTGGAAGATGAGTATTCTGTTGAAATTCCGGCTGATGATCTTCAGAAGATGACAACGGTTGGCGATGTGATGGGATATTTAAAGGATAAGGGCGTTGAGGAATAGAATGAACACTAGAATTACAGAAATGCTGGGTATTGAATATCCGATTATACAGGGCGGAATGGCCTGGGTGGCAGAACATAATCTGGCGGCAGCCGTATCGGAAGCCGGGGGCTTTGGACTTATCGGGGGCGCCAATGCACCGGGAGAAGTGGTTCGGGAGGAGATAAGAAAAGCCAGGGAACTGACAGAAAAGCCCTTTGGTGTCAATATCATGTTAATGAGTCCCCATGCAGACGATGTGGCCAGGGTGGTCGTGGAGGAAGGGATTAAGGTGGTCACCACCGGCGCCGGAAATCCTGGAAAATACATGAAAATGTGGAAAGATGCCGGTATGATTGTGATTCCGGTGGTAGCTTCCGTAGCCCTTGCAAAGCTTATGGAGAGAGGCGGGGCTGATGCCGTTGTGGCGGAGGGAACGGAGTCCGGCGGACATATCGGCGAGGCAACTACCATGACTCTTGTGCCGCAGGTGGCTGATGCCGTTTCTATTCCGGTGATTGCCGCGGGCGGGATCGCTGATGGAAGAGGAATTGCCGCTGCTTTCATGCTGGGTGCAGAGGCTGTCCAGATGGGAACCAGATTTGTTGTGGCAAAGGAATCCATTGTCCATGAAAATTATAAAGACCGTATTATCAGGGCCAAAGACATTGATTCCGCGGTAACAGGCCGAAGCCATGGACATCCGGTGCGCTGCTTAAGAAATCAGATGACCAGAGAATACAACCGGCTGGAAAGTGAAGGAAAGAGCTTTGAGGAGCTGGAGTATCTGACACTGGGAGCTTTAAGAAAGGCTGTGATGGAGGGTGATGTGACCAATGGAACCGTCATGGCAGGCCAGATTGCAGGTATGGTGAAGAAAAAACAGACCTGTAAGGAAATGATTGATGAAATGATGGAGCAGGCAGAATCACTCTTAAGTCATTGAAAAATGAGGTAAAAAATGGGTAAGACAGCGTTTATTTTTCCGGGACAGGGCGCGCAGATCTGCGGCATGGGCCAGGATTTTTATGAACATACAGATACGGGACGAAAGGTTTTTGACCGGGCTTCCGAGCTTCTGGGTTTTTCCGTTCCCGAACTCTGCTTTACTCCCAATGACCGGCTGGATATTACAGAATTTACACAGGCAGCCATGGTAACTGTAAGTACGGCCATGTTAAAGGTTATGGAAGAGAGAGGATATCATGCGGATGTGGCCGCAGGCTTAAGCCTGGGAGAGTACTGCGCCCTGGAGGCGGCAAACGTTATGACAGTGGATGATGCCATTCTCACGGTTCGGCGCAGGGGAATCCTCATGCAGGAGGCAGTTCCACCGGGAACCGGTGGAATGAGCGCGGTTCTGGGGATAAATGCAGAACAGATCAATGAGATTGTGGATAAAATTGAAAATGTTCAGGTGGCAAATTATAACTGTCCGGGACAAAGTGTAATTTCCGGTATGCTGGATGCTGTTTCAGAGGCAGCAGAAAGACTTAAGGAAGCTGGTGCAAGGCGGGTAATTCCTCTTAATGTCAGCGGCCCCTTTCACTCCTGTCTGCTTTCAGAGGCAGGAGAAAAACTTGGACAGTTTTTAGAGCATGTGAAGGTTTCGGATCCGGTGATTCCTTATGTGGCTAATGTGACTGCCGGATATGTAACCAGTAAGGATGAAGTGAAGCCGCTTCTTGTAAAGCAGGTCTCTTCTTCTGTCAGATGGCAGCAAAGCGTGGAGGCCATGATAGCGGGAGGCGTGGACCGGTTCGTGGAAATCGGGCCGGGAAAGACGCTGGCAGGATTTGTGAAAAAGATCAGCCGGGATGTGGCAATTGTAAATATTGAAAAACTTGATGATCTGGAAAAACTTAAATAGTTCGTAACAGTTCAGCTTTGTGAAGATTTCGGGCAAAA
>CANRXD010000180.1 GCA_947643685.1 uncultured Clostridium sp.
ATGGCTGCCGGAAATCAGATATGCCGCCCGAAGAGCCTGCGGCTGATACTGTTCCATTAAACCGTCGAACGCGTCCCTGTCGCCGGATATCATTCTCTTAACCAGCTCCGTATCTTCCATGCACATCCTCCTTCCTTTAATTTGGTGCACCTGTCATATAGGTTACCTTTCACGGAAGACATCTTCTTGTCCGTCTTAAGCCGGACAAGAAGCATCGGGCGGGCGTCCGATATGGAAAACCAGACAAAAATTGCCTTACAATCGGGCTTGACGTCTATTTTCGTCGGATTTTCCATGCCCTGTGAACTGTAACACCATATAGAGGAAAAAAATGAAAGAAAGGTTCATTTATTCTGGACTTTTTTCCTGAGTTTCATTATACTGGATTCAGAATCCACATGCACTGGAAAAAGTAACCGGAGATATACGAAACAGTTACTGAAAAAAATAAATGGGAGAAATGTCTTATGTACAGTTTTAAAAATGATTACAGCGAGGGCGCTCATCCGCGTATTTTAGAGGCCCTCATGAATGCAAATCTGACCCAGAGCGAGGGCTACGGCCTGGATACCCACTGCCTTACCGCTGCCGCCTCCATCAAAGCACTCATCCGGCGGGAGGACGCAGACGTCCATTTTATAACCGGAGGAACCCAGACCAATCTTCTTCTGATTTCAGCCGCCCTGCGCCCCTATGAGGCTGCCATCTCCACCACGGAAGGCCATATCAATGTCCATGAAACAGGCGCCGTTGAGGGAACCGGCCACAAAATTTTAGCTTACCCCACGCCGGACGGAAAGCTTACTCCAGAGATCATTGAAAGCTGCTTAAAGGCCCACCCCGACGAGCACATGGTAAAACCACGCCTGGTTTATATTTCCGATTCCACCGAGGTGGGAACCATCTACAAAAAAGCAGAGCTGGACGCCCTCTGCCACTGCTGCCGGAAAAATAACCTTTATTTATTCCTGGATGGTGCCAGAATCGGCTCTGCCATGACATGCAAAGAAAATGATCTGACCCTTGCGGACATTGCCGCTTCCACAGATGCCTTCTATATCGGCGGAACGAAAAACGGTGCCTTATTCGGCGAGGCTCTGGTGATTTCCAATCCGGCTTTGAAAGAAGATTTCCGCTACATGATTAAAAACCGCGGTGCCATGCTGGCCAAGGGCTTTGTTGCCGGAATCCAGTTTGAAGAATTATTCAAGGACAATCTTTTCTTCGAGATGGCTGAACACGCCAATGAAATGGCTGATATTTTAAGAAGAGGCATCAAAGATCTGGGGTATTCCTTCGGTTCTGATTCCCCCACCAACCAGCTCTTCCCGATTTTCCCAAATCAGGTGACAGAAGGGCTCTCCAGTGATTTTGGCTTCAACGTCATCGGCCCCCATGGCGATACACACACAGAAATCCGCCTGGTAACCTCCTGGGCCACACCGGAAAAAGCCGTGAGAGACTTTCTTTCCACATTAAAAAAACTATCATAGCAGCTCAGATAGCCCCTGAACCATTGCGGAAAATCGCCTTCCTGCGTAATAACAAACGGACCAGAGTCGGACTGTTCTTTGCAGTCAGACTCCGGTCCTTATTTAAACTCGCAAATTCAAACTCCATTCTATACAATTTTGTACAGGAAATATATAGATATTTCTCCGCTCTTTTAATAATTACTTCGCCTGTGCAACAGTATGGTTAGAATATGTCCCCCATGTCGGTTCATAATCTTCCGTTGCCTGGTTTCCCCACATGTCCCAGCCTTCTCTGATACCTCTTGCAAACAGTTCAATCCTTGGACCCTGACTGCATGCTTCAATAATCGGAATGATCTCATCCGGCTTACGGCTATGTTCCCGTTTCATCGTTCTGATAAGATTCACTTGAGAACGTGCCGGCTGCAGTGTTCTGTTTGGCGCACTTTTTTTCTTAATACCAAACAGAAGTAATTCTGTAACATTTCTGAAGTAAAAGCCAACGCCCCGGCCATCCGGGCCTCCGTCTTTCCTGATTTTTTCCCACACGATATTTCCCTTATATTCAAATCCCCAGGCATCCATCACCGCCAATCCGTCCGGAAGCAACGCATTAGGAACCCATAAATACAAATGAGCTTTTTCGCCTGCAATATCCGGGATCGGCAGTGCCTTAATATCTTCAATCGTCATTGTCTCATATCGAGTCAACCGTTTATGCTCTGGAGCTACTTTTCCCGTTCTATTTTGAAACTGCCACGGTGGATCTGCATAAATTGTATTATATTTCTTTCCGTTCGTAAATTTCTTCAAGTTTAGTATAGTACTTGTTAAGTCTGGCATATTCTTTCACACATTCCTTTCCTATCCCTATTGCCAGGATCGGGCATCCACCATTGCGCCGTGAATCGAGTCTGTATTGCAATTTTCCCATCCATGTAGTACTTGCGCCATATTTCTTTATTAACGGTTGTCCATGATCATCTTTTTCCTGCTTAAAAACATCATTTAATTCTTCCGCTCTTGTTACTATCACTCCCACATCAATCAGTCCGCAGTCGAAATAAGTTCGCATAGCCAGCAGGTCTCTGTCAAATGTTTGATCTTTACTATTCCATTCAAGATCAAATGCAACTCTGTTTTTTAAGAAATCTATATTGTGACCATCTATATACCCTACAATTGTTTCAACTTCATACGGTTCTTCTGCAAATCGCCCCCTTCTTTGGGCTGTTTGTCTCGGATATTTTTTAACAACCAAATCACCGCTTATTCTAATCTCTCGCCATCCATACGGATATAATACATCATCAAATTTTTTGGGTATAGGAGATTCATTGCCACCAGCCCTTTTTATATCCGCAAGTGTAAGTTCCAATTTCCGTAAACATTCCTGTATCTCATTCCATTCCACCAGAAAAGCATCATGGAGAATTTCCAGAGCATGACCGTAATTTAAAAATTTAAATTTGCTCATAAGATCGCTGTCTATGTATTTTTCTATATCCATAATATCCCTTCCTGTTCACTTTCTCTATGGAAAATATCTATTATCTCATCTATGGTACAGCCAAGCTCCAAACATATTTTTGCAAGAACCTCTACGCGCACATCTTCATTTTTTCCCAGTCTTGCCATGGCATTTGTACTTATCCCTGCCTGTTCACACAATTGGGTCCTGTTCAATTTTTTATCAATAAGTAATTTCCAGAGTTTATCATAGCTGACAGCCATATATAACCTCCCCTGTAAAAAGATGATATCTAAATCATGTTAGAATCCTGTTACATCCAGTTTAGCATAAAGTGCGCCATGGTTCAAGGCACTCTTGAGATACTCAAGGATGCCCCGCGACAGTTCAGCTTAACTGTTACAAACATCTCACCACATCCAATTCCCCGTTTTATATCACCCGCTTTAAATGCCAGTCTTTGTTTCGATGGGGATGCTTTTTTCTTTGTACTATCAGAAAAGTAGACCGCCAAAAAAGTCCTGCCAAACTGATTTCACTCAATTCGCCAGGACTTTTTTATGTTTGTCTGCTGATTTCCTGCTCCCGCAAAAATAAAATATGTTGTCGTCTGTGTTATTATTTTGCCGCCAGATAATCCATGGCAGTCTGCGCTAAAAGCGCGGCGCCTCTCCATAAAATATCCTCATCCACATCAAATCTGCTGTTGTGAAGCGGCCAGACCTCTTTCCCATCTTTCGCGGTTCCCAGCCATACAAAGGCCCCTTTCTTCTCTTTCAGATAAAACGAGAAGTCCTCCGCCGGCATGGCCGGATCCTGTACATCCTCCACATTTTCTTCTCCAAACAGGGAAACCGCCGTCTTTCTGATTAAGGCCACATCCTCCGCATGGTTCACCAGGGCCGGATAACCGCGCCCATAAACAATATCCGCGGTGGCTCCGGACTGAAGGCACAGGCCGTCCAAAAGCTTTCTCATGGTTTCCTCAATCATATCCCGCGTTTTTTCATTGAGGGTGCGGACCGTTCCGTCCAAAACGCATTCCCCCGCGATGATGTTATACCTGGTGCCTGCATTGAAAATGCCAAAGGTCACCACAGCGTTATCAAGGGGGTTCACCTTTCGGCTTACGATGGACTGCGCCGCCATAACGAACTGGGCTCCCAGCACCACAGCGTCAATGCCCTGATCCGGCTTTGCGCCGTGGGCAGTCTTTCCATGAATGGTGATTGTAAAATGATCTGTGGCTGCCATTAAGGGACCTGCCTTTATGCCAACGGTTCCATGGGGCAGGTCAGGCCATACGTGAAGGCCGAAAATTGCTCCGATATCATCCAGATATCCGGACTCCAGCATCCCTCTGGAGCCGCCGACGGGAGAAAATTCCTCCGCAGGCTGAAATACCAGTTTTACGGTTCCGCATATTTCATCCCGGTTCTGGCATAAAAGTTCGGCAGCCCCTAAAAGTCCGGTAATATGATTTTCGTGACCGCAGGCATGCATGACACCGTCGTTTCTGGACTTATATTCTACATCATTCATTTCCTGGATCTGGAGTGCATCCATGTCGGCTCTCAATGCAACGGTCTTTCCGTCTTTCTTTCCTTTGATTATACCGATCACTCCATGTCCGCCCACATTCTCGATTACCTGGTCACAGCCCATCTTCTTTAAATAAGCGGCGACCTTCTCAGATGTCCTCACTTCATTT
>CANRXD010000181.1 GCA_947643685.1 uncultured Clostridium sp.
TGCTTGCGGATATTTTCAACGGCCGTATTCTCATTGTGAATTCAGGCTTTAAGATCATAAAGGATACGTTTGCCCTTTCTGAGGGAAAAATCTGTATTGCCAGTGAGGTGATTCAGAGCTTCCAGGGAGAGAATACCAGCAAGTACGATACACAGAAGCATTATTTCGTGCTGGCGATCCCCATTGCGGAAAACGATCAGGATGCGGATCCGACGATCTCCGGAAAGACGGCCGGGGTGATGGTGGTGACCGCATCCACAGAGAGCATGTTTACGCTGGAGGAGGGATTAATCGAAAAGGCCTCTCTGTACCAGCTTATGATGTTTGTGCTGGTTTTGATTCTGGTATTTTTAGTGACCGGAATCATAACGAAGCCCTTTGATACGATTACTCTGTGTTTAAACCGGGTGGCGGAAGGAAATCTGGATGAAGACATTTCTGAGGAATCCTACCGGGAAACCAGGCGGATATCCAGGGCTGTCAACCGGACTCTCCGGACTTTAAAAAAGGTTGAGCAGTCCCGCCAGGAGTTTGTTTCCAATGTGTCTCATGAGTTAAAAACGCCAATTACTTCTATCCGGGTGCTGGCTGATTCCCTGATGGGGATGGAGGATGCCCCGAAGGAGCTTTACCAGGAGTTCATGAGCGATATCTCTGATGAAATTGACCGTGAGAGCAAAATCATTGATGATCTTCTGACACTGGTAAGGATGGACAAGGCATCGGCGGAAATCAACGTAGCCCAGGGAAATATAAACGGGGTGATAGAGATGATTTTAAAACGGCTTCGCCCCATTGCCAGGAAGCGGAACATCGAGCTGATTTTTGAGAGTATGAGGGATGTGACAGCCGATATTGATGAGGTGAAATTTTCCCTTGCAGTCAATAATCTGGTAGAGAATGCCATCAAGTACAATAAAGAGGACGGCTGGGTCCGGGTGACCCTGGATGCAGACCATAAATTCTTTTATATTAAGGTTGCTGATTCCGGAATCGGGATTCCGGAGGAGTTTAAGGACCGGGTATTTGAACGGTTTTACCGGGTGGATAAAGCAAGATCCAGAGAAACCGGGGGAACAGGACTGGGCCTTGCCATTACGAAAAATGTTATTTTAATGCATCATGGCGGCATCCGTGTGGAAAGTACAGAAGGGGTCGGAACCACATTTATGGTGCGGATTCCGCTTATTTATATCCCTTAGGAAAGGGGAGGTTTCATGAGACAACTGAAGACTTGGCATATTATTCCTTTCCTGGTGATTACAGCTCTTTTCCTGACTGGATGCGGGAGAGGGGAGCAGTTTGCGGAAGGTGTCCCCCGCTGTACGGTATACTATTTAAACTCTGCCGGAAATCAGCTTGTGGGGAGCGAGTACAAAACCGTGGAAACGGAAAAGGAAGGGCTGGTTCAGGAGCTGTTGACCAAAATGACCAGTGTTCCGGCGGAACTGGACTGCCAGAGTGCAATTCCGGAACGAATTGAGACAATCACTTTCCGAATCGAAGAAAATGTTCTCTATCTGTATGCCGACGCGAATTATTCACTGATGAATTCAGTACAGGAGATCTTTTGCCGGGCAGCCCTTACAAAGACTTTGACACAGATTGAGGGGGTTGACTATCTGAGCATTTATTGTGCGGAGCAGCCCATTGTGGACGGAGCCGGAAATCCGGTGGGAATGCTTTCGGCTTCCGATTTTGTTGACAGCATCCGGGACGTGAACTCTTTTGAAAAGACAGAGCTTACCCTGTATTTTGCCAACGAAGCAGGGGATAAGCTGGTGGAGGAAAAGCGGGAGGTCATGCGGAATACCAATACATCGCTGGAAAAGCTGATTGTGGAGCAGCTCATTGAAGGTCCCGCAGAAAGCGGAACTTATGCAACGCTCCCTAAAGATCTGAAGCTTTTAAATATTTCAGTGAATGAATCCATGTGTTCCATTAATCTGGATGGCACATTTTTGAACAGCACGCTGGAGGTGCGGGAGTACATTCCGATTTATTCCATCGTGAATTCCCTTTCGGAGCTTTCCACCGTGAGCCGGGTTCAGATTCGCATCAATGGCTCCCAGGACGCTGTGTTTCGTGATCAGATTCCTTTAAATACAGTGTTTGAAAGGAATTATGAGTATATGGAGGGAGGAGAAAAAAGTCAATAGACCTTTGCTGTATCTGACAGGGGGACTGGTACTTGGAGAGACGATGGCCCTTTTGATTACGGCAGAGCAGGGGATTTTTTTGCTGGTAGCCATACTGTCTGTTTTTTCCTGTGCTTATGTGCAGAAAAGAGACAGGCTGCCTGCTTTTTTTGTCCTGTTTCTTTTAGGATATGGCTGCGGCTTTTTCCGCATGGAGGGTGAGCAGGGGAAGACAGCGAAAGAGATGGCCATCCTGGAGAACCATGAGGGAAAAACGCTTCTTTTGGAGGGCGTGGTAAAGGAGATCAGTGACCGGGAAAACGGGCAGAGGCTTTTACTGTCGGAATGTACGGTCAGAGAAGGGCAAAAGAATACGGAAGTGATTTCCGGAGGACCAAAGCGTTTCTATGTTTATATGGACAAAGGTGTGGACCTTAAAACAGGCATGACAATATGCACTGTCGGGGAAGGAAAAGCGCCGGAGAGAGGAAGGAACCCAGGGGCCTTTGATTATCGGCTGTACTGCAAAAGCAGAGGAATCTGCGGGATTTTTTATGGACAGGAGGCAGAAATTTTAAATTCCGGGTATGACAGGTTCCGGGAAGGAATCCGAAGCATGCGGATGTTATTGGAACGGCAGCTGGACCGGATTTCTGAAGGAACTGACAAAGGAATTTTAAAAGCTGTTCTTTTGGGACAACGAAGAGATCTGGACGAGGAGATGTATGCCCTGTACCAGAAAAACGGAATCTCTCACCTTCTGGCCATCAGTGGTATTCATATGTCCATCATTGGCATGGGCATGTGGAAGGCGTTCAGGGCCGGAGGTTTGGGATACCCGGCGGCGGGGGCTGTATCCTGGGGGCTTCTCCTGATTTATGGGTGTATGACGGGATTCGGACCGTCGGTGGTGAGGGCTTTGTGGATGATGGGAATTTCTTTTCTGGCCTCTGTCTGCGGGAGGACCTATGATCTTCCATCGGCTATGTGCGTTCCGGCAGCAGGGCTTCTTCTATTGCGGCCTTATCTTCTGACACAGGCCTCATTCCAGCTTTCTTTTCTGGCTGTCGGCGCTGTGTTTTTTCCGGGAGGTTTTCTGATACGGGGGCTTCTCATAAGCGCATCCATTCAGGCGGTGACGGCTCCGGTGATACTGTTTCATTCCTTTGAATTTCCTTTGTATGGGGTGATTTTAAATCTTCTGGTTATCCCTCTTATGACTTATGTGGTGGTTTCCGGCGGAATGGGGCTGGCTTTCTCAGCGGTCTGGCTTTCGGGGGGACGGGCGCTTTTAGGCGGCGCCCACTATATTCTTAAGGTTTATGAAATATCCGGAGAGCTGGTACAGAGGCTTCCGGGCGCCAGTCTGGTTCTGGGCCGCCCTTCCGGGATACAGATCATATGCTTTTACATGGGAATATTGGCAGGGGTCCGGATGAGCGGGCGGTATGGAAAAAGGTGTCTGCTCCTTTGGGCTGCCAGTCTGATGTTTTTATTCCCGGTGCATTCTGCGGGGCTTTCCGTGACCTTTCTGGATGTGGGGCAGGGAGACGGTATTTTCTTGCAGGCCCATGGAAAGAACATGCTGGTGGACTGTGGCAGCAGCGGGGAAAAGGAACTGGGGGAAAATTGTCTGGTGCCCTTTTTAAAAAGCCAGGGGATTTCCAGACTGGATACGGTGGTGGTGAGCCATGGAGACTGGGATCACATAAGCGCGATCCGCTATATTCTGGAGACGCCGGAGCCTGAAATTTCCGTGAAGCGTCTTATGATGCCGAAGGCAGGGGAGGGACAGGAAATATACATGGCCCTGGAAACTCTGGCAAAGAAACATGGCGCGGCTGTGGTCTATGCAAAGAGCGGAGATGAGTTTTCTGGTTTTCTGGGGAAGGATGTAAAGATTACCTGCCTGCATCCCGGGGAGGGGAAGGCCTGTGAAAACAGGAATGAGGAATCCCTGGTTCTTGAAATCCGCTGTGGAGGCTTTGGACTTCTGCTGACCGGAGATGTGGAAGAAGGTGGGGAGAGGGCGATGGAAAAGGACAGAAAACTGGCTCCCGTCACTGTTTTAAAGGCAGCCCATCACGGTTCTGATACCTCCTCTAAAGAGGAGTTTATCCGTGCGGTGAATCCGCTTTATGTGGTCCTGTCCTATGGGGAGGGAAACCGCTACGGCCATCCGGCGCCGGACGTGGTGGAGCGCCTTTTAAGGAATGGGGCCAGGATTCTTAAGACAGCCGAGATGGGGGCGATTGAAGTCCGGACTGACGGAAAAAGAATGAAGGTTTCCGGATGGCTTGACAGGTCCGGCGGGATTTGATATGGTTGATAACTGGAGGGATCAGATTTATGGGATTTTCACTGGATGCCGGCGTTCCGGCTGTGACTGTGTTTGCTCAGGGAATTTTAAGCTTTTTCTCCCCCTGTGTGCTGCCGCTTCTTCCTTTATATATTGGATATTTGTCAGGAGGAACCGCGAAACGGGGAGAAGACGGACGGATGTACTATGAGAGA
>CANRXD010000182.1 GCA_947643685.1 uncultured Clostridium sp.
GTGGAGGATCTTAAGGAACAGGAGGCTGTGGTGGAAGCCGTTTTGTTCACCATGGGCCAGTCTGTGGAAATAAGACAATTGGCTGCCGCCCTGGAAACGGGGGAAAAAGAGGCGGAGGAAGCGGCCGAGCGTCTGAAAAAGAGGTATGGGGAGTCTGTCTGCGGTATGCAGATCGTGCGTCTGGAGGACAGCTATCAGATGTGTACCAGTACCGGATATTATGAGAATCTGATCCGGGTGGCCGCCACGCCGAAAAAGCAGATACTCACCGATGTGGTTATGGAAACCCTGGCCATCATCGCCTACAAGCAGCCGGTGACCAAAGCGGAGATTGAGAAAATACGGGGCGTGAAATCGGATCATGCGGTGAACCGCCTGATTGAATATAACCTGGTCTATGAGGCCGGAAGACTGGATGCGCCGGGCCGGCCGGCGCTGTTTGCAACTACCGAGGATTTTTTGAGGAGATTTGGGGTAAGCTCCACAGGGGAGCTTCCAACAATGGATATGGAACAGAAAGAGGAAATCCGCACTGCTGTGGAGGAGGAGTTAAACCTTAAGCTGGACGGGGACGGAAGACCCATAGAGCAGGAAGCAGCAGCTGCGCCGGGTGAAATTGAGGAGGAAGAAAACCATGAAATGCAGTGAAATCAAAGTGATTAAAAAGGATGGCACAAGAGAAGATTTTAACGTGCAGAAAGTAGTCGTTGCCGTGAATAAATCGGCCAACCGGGCTATGATTACATTTTCCAGAGCGGAGACTAATTTCATCTGCCAGTTTGTGGAGGAGATGGCGGAGCGTATGGATGTTGCGGAAATCCCCATCGCCCAGATGCATAACATTGTGGAAGGCGCCCTGGAGCGCGTCAACCCCCAGGTGGCAAAGAGCTACCGGGACTACCGCAATTATAAGCAGGATTTCGTCCGGATGTTAGACGAGGTATATAAAAAGAGCCAGTCTATCATGTATATCGGGGATAAAGAAAACAGCAACACCGACAGCGCTCTGGTTTCCACCAAGCGGAGCCTGATTTTTAATGAGCTCAACAAATCTCTGTACCAGAAGTTTTTTATGACTGTGGAGGAGCTCCAGGCCTGCCGTGACGGATATCTGTATATCCATGACATGTCCGCCAGACGCGACACCATGAACTGCTGCCTGTTTGACGTGGAGAATGTTCTTACGGGCGGTTTTGAGATGGGCAATTTATGGTACAACGAGCCGAAGACCCTGGATGTGGCCTTTGATGTGATCGGCGATATTGTGTTAAGCGCTGCCAGCCAGCAGTACGGCGGGTTTACGGTTCCCAGCGTGGAAAACATTCTGGAACCCTATGCGGAAAAATCCTATACAAAGTATATCAATAAATATATTGATCTGGGACTGGAGGAGGAAAAGGCCAGGGAAGTGGCATGGAACGATGTGCAGCGTGACATGGAACAGGGCTTCCAGGGCTGGGAATATAAGTTTAACTCCGTTTCCTCCAGCCGCGGAGATTATCCTTTTATCACCATGACGGCCGGAACGGGAACCGGGCGTTTTGCCAAAATGGCCACCATCACCATGTTAAATGTGAGAAGGAAGGGACAGGGAAAGGCCGGTCATAAAAAGCCGGTGCTGTTCCCCAAGATCGTGTTCCTGTATGATGAAAACCTCCACGGACCGGGAAAGGAACTGGAGGATGTGTTTGAGGCGGGAATCGAGTGCTCTTCTAAGACCATGTATCCGGACTGGCTGTCCTTAACAGGGGAAGGATATATTGCCGGCATGTATAAAAAATACGGAAAGATCATAAGTCCCATGGGCTGCCGTGCGTTTCTTTCCCCCTGGTATGAAAGAGGCGGCATGGAACCGGCGGATGAAAATGACAGCCCGGTATTCGTGGGACGGTTCAACATCGGCGTAGTGAGCCTGCATCTTCCGATGATTCTGGCGAAATCGAGACAGGAGAGCCGGGATTTCTATGAGGTCCTGGATTACTATCTGGAGCTGATTCGGAAAATCCATATCCGCACCTATGCGTACCTGGGTGAAATGCGCGCTTCCACCAACCCTCTGGCTTACTGTGAGGGAGGATTTTATGGCGGTCATCTTGGCATCCATGACAAGATTAAGCCTTTGCTGAAAGCAGCGACAGCATCTTTTGGCATCACGGCATTTAACGAACTGCAGCAGCTTTATAACGGAAAGTCCCTTGTGGAAGACGGCCAGTTCGCTTTGGAGGTGCTGCGGCACATTAACGATAAGGTCAATGAGTTTAAGAAGGCGGATGGAAACCTTTACGCCATCTATGCCACTCCGGCGGAAAACCTCTGTGGCCTTCAGGTAAAGCAGTTCAGAAAGAAATACGGAATTGTGGAAAATGTGTCTGACAGGGAGTATGTGAGCAACGGCTTCCACTGTCATGTGACGGAAGATATTACCCCGATTCAGAAACAGGATCTGGAATACCGGTTCTGGGAACTCAGCAACGGCGGAAAGATCCAGTATGTGAAGTATCCGATTTCCTATAATAAAGAGGCCATCAAGTCTCTGGTCCGCCGGGCCATGGAGATGGGCTTTTACGAGGGTGTGAACCTGTCTTTGTCTTACTGTGACGACTGCGGCCATGAGGAGCTTGACATGGATGTGTGCCCGGTCTGCGGCAGCAAAAACCTGACAAAGATCGACCGTATGAACGGATATTTAAGCTATTCCAGAGTGAAGGGCGACACCAGGTTAAATGATGCCAAAATGGCGGAAATCAAGGAGAGAAGGAGTATGTAAAGAAGCCATGCGCTATCATAACATCACCAAAGATGACATGTTAAACGGGGACGGATTAAGAACCGTCCTCTGGGTGGCCGGGTGCAGCCATGGCTGCAAAAACTGCCAGAATCCCATCACCTGGGATATAAACGGCGGCATTCCTTTTGATGAGGCGGCCAAAGAGGAGCTTTTTTCGGAACTGGAAAAGCCCTATATTTCAGGAATCACCATGAGCGGCGGTGATCCGCTTCATGTGAGAAACCGTAAGGAGACAGGGGCTCTGATTAAGGAAATCCATGAAAGGTTTCCGGATAAAACCATCTGGGTCTATACGGGATACCAGTGGGAGGAGGTGGAGGACCTGCCCTGTATGAGGTATGTTGATGTGCTGGTGGACGGAAAGTTTGTGGAGGAGTTAAAGGATTTGAACCTCCACTGGAAGGGCAGCTCAAACCAGAAGGTCATTGATGTGAAGAAAACCAGAGAAAAAGGTGAAATTGTGCTCCATAAGAGCTGATGATACAGGAGAACTCTCATGCAGAAAATTGCGAAATTTGAAAAGATAAGCTTCGAACAGTTTAAAAAGGACTGGAAGAGCGAATATCCCCGGACTCCGGAGGAGACAATAAGAAAAATTTATGAGGGGATTAAGCTTCCCAGACGCGCCACCAAAGGCTCTGCCGGGTATGATTTTTTTGCTCCCGAAACTTTTTCTTTAAATCCGGGAGAAACAAGGAAAATTCTCACGGGCATCCGGGTGCGGATGGAGGACGGATGGGTTCTTAAGCTGTACCCCAGAAGCGGCCTGGGATTTAAATACAGGATGCAGTTTAACAACACTGTGGGCATCATTGACAGTGATTATTATGATTCTGACAATGAAGGACACATTCAGGCAAGGATTACCAACGACAGCCGGGAGGGAAAGTCCATGACGGTGGAAGCGGGAACGGGATTTTCTCAGGGGATTTTTGTGGAATACGGAATTACCGTGGACGATGAAGTCACCGATGTGCGAAACGGCGGGTTCGGAAGTACCACACAGGCGTAATATCCGGCGCAGAAAATGTAGCAGGGAGAATAAAGGTCCATGAAGCAGTGGAAAAAGAAAGCGGCTGTTTTTATCCTGATTCCGTGCCTTTTGAGCGGATGCCAAAAAGTATCAAAGGAGGCCGCCGCATCCAGGGAAAACGGAATTGCTCTTCTGGAGGCAGGGGATTATGAAGGCGCCATCGGCCAGTTTGAATCCATTATCGGACAGGCCAGGAAGGTGACTTCTTTTGAAATTGACGTTTTAAAATACAGAGCCGAGGCGGAATATGGTTTAAAGGACTATCAGGCGGCCGCCCATACCTATGCAACCTTTAGTCAGGTAGATGAAAAATCAGCAGAGTATTGTTATCTGGGCGCCCTTTCCCTGGCAAAAGCCGGGGCGCTTACGGAGGCCGTCGCACGTCTGGAGGAGGGAAGGGCCCTGGATGGGGCCCTGGAAAAGCCGGGCTACGGAAATGCTATGGCGGCTTTGGGTGAGGCGTATACTCTGGCAGGGGATAAGGAAGCGGCAGACGGAATCTATAAAGAACTGGTTGCCTCAGGGAAGGCCGACACAGAAATTTATAACCGCCTTATGATAGCGGAAATGGAACAGGGAAACTATGAGGAAGCCCTGCAGTTTTCCGGCCTGGGGCAGGCTCTTTCCGATGACAAGGCCCGAAAGGAGCTTCGGTTCAACGAAGCAGTCTGTTATGAGTATCTGGGCCAGTATGAAAGGGCCCTGTCGCTGTTTCAGGCATATACGGAAAGCTATGGCAGCGAGGAGAGGGTGGAGCACGAAATCACCTTTCTTGAAACAAGGTAAGTAACAGTTTAGCCGGAAGGCTGAACTGTTACGAAGGTAAAG
>CANRXD010000183.1 GCA_947643685.1 uncultured Clostridium sp.
AGGCGAGGGTCGCGGGTTCGAATCCCGTCTCGTGCTCTGGTAAAAGAGTCGGAAACGTTGATTCTAAAGCGTTTCCGGCTTTTTCTTTTCCTTAAAATGTGAAGACTTTGAGGGCTTCTGTTATTTTTGTGTGCCTTCTGATTTACAGCTGGAAAAATGAAAAAATCTATTGACAAATAGGAAGAGTTCGATTAATATTATGACATAATGTTATATAATGATATATAATCATTGAAAAGGGAGATGGAGAGATGCGGGTAATTGGTATTGGGGATAACGTGTGCGATAAATACGTACACTTAAAAACCATGTTCCCGGGAGGACAGGCATTGAACTTTGCAGTTTATGCCAGGATGCTGGGAGCGGATGCTTCTTATATGGGAGTGTTCGGACGCGACGGGGTTGCAGACCACGTGATTGCGACCTTGGATGAGCTGCAGGTAGAGCATGGACGCTGTCGGCAGTATGATGGCGAGAACGGATGTGCGAGAGTGACTCTGGTGGATGGCGACAGGGTGTTCTTAGGAAGCAACAAGGGCGGCATCACAAAGGAAAAGCCCCTTGATCTGACAGAGGAGGATTTAGAGTATATTAAGGGCTTTTCCCATGTACATACCAGCAACAACAGTTACTTTGACAGCCAGCTTGCGAAGGTGAAGTCAACGGGTGTCCCACTTTCCTATGATTTTTCAGGACAGTGGAAGGATCCGGAAAAGGTGGCGGCCGTTGCACCCTATGCGGACTTTGTATTTTTATCCTGCGGTTCTGTTTCTGAGGAGGAAGCAAAGGAAATCTGCCGGAATATGAAGGCAGCGGGCGGCGGAAAGATTATTGCAACGCGGGGAAGCTACGGAGCCATGTACTATGACGGGCTGAGCTTCTATGCACAGCCGCCAAAGCTGGTGGAAGCCGTGGATACTTTGGGAGCGGGAGATTCCTTTGCCACTGCATTTCTCCTTTCTTTTACAGAAAGCATGGAAAAAGAGCCAGAAAGAATGAAAGAGGATAAGGCCTTTTATGAGGCCGAGTTGAAGAAAGCCCTTGAGGCCGGGGCCGAGTTCGCATCCAAAACCTGTATGGTGCGTGGTGCATTCGGACATGGAAAAGCATTTGAAGAAGAAATAAACCATTTATAACCAGGAGGTAAAAGATGACAAAGACAGTGAAAGAAATCATAACAGAAATCAAGCAGAAAATGGATCAGATCGGCGGCTTAAAACATGTATATTTTGTGGCATGCGGCGGCTCCAAAGCAGCGATTTTCCCGGGACTTTATCTCTTACAGAGTGAGGCAAAGACCTTCAGCGCAACCACCTACACCAGCAATGAGTTTGTTCATGCAACCCCCAAGGAGCTGGATGAAAGATGCGTGGCTGTAATCTGTTCCCTTAAGGCAACCGCAGAGACCGTAGAAGCTGTTAAGACTGCCAATGCAGCAGGTGCAGTCACCATTGCCATGACAGGCAATATGCAGACCGGCATGGCAAAGGTTGGCCAGTATGTGGTTACATATTCCAACGGAGATGACCAGGTTTACAGTGATTCTAACCAGGCAAACTCCTTAAAAATCGGCTTTGAACTTCTCTATCAGTTCGAGAACTGGGACAAATACGAGAAAGCCATGGACGCTTACCAGTATATTGATGAGATCGTCGCAGAGGGCAAAAAGAATTGTCTCCCGGCTGCAAAGGCATGGGCAGAAAAGGAGAAAGATGAGCCGGTGTTCTATGTTCTGGCTTCCGGTTCAAACTATGGCGTTGCATACTCCATGTGCTGCTGCCATTTTATGGAAATGCAGTGGAAACATGCCGTATGCCTGCATACCGGTGAGTATTTCCATGGCCCCTTTGAGACCACAGACAAAGAGCTGCCGATGATTCTTTTAATGAGCGAAGGAAGAACCCGCGCTCTGGATGAGCGGTGCTTAAAGTTCTTAAATACTTATGCAGAAAACTTTATCGTGATCGACTTCAAGGAGTTAAACGGCGGAAAGATCGACGAGAGCGTTGTGGAATTTTTCAATCCGGTTGTTATGATTCCCATTGAGCGTTACTATGTATCCCAGATGGCAGAGGTTCGCGGCCATTCCATGGATGAGAGAAGATATATGTGGAAGGTGGAGTATTAATCAGCTTTTTGACAAAAGCAGGCGGAGCTTCAAGGAAATTTTCCTTGGACCCGCCTGTTTTTGTTTTAGTAGGAAAAGAATAAAAAGAAAATTGTTACCATTCGCGGAGAATATATTTTTGCCTGTCTTAAGACGTACAAGAAGCATCAGGTGTCCGTCTGATGTGGGAAATCAAACGAAAATTGCCTTATAAGCAAGCTTCATAAGGTGGACGCCACAAGTTTCTTGTCTGCGGTACGCGGGCAAGAAGATGTAAGGCTGAGCTGATACGATTTTTGTAAAAAATGTGTAAAAAAATATTGACAATATAATGATATATAATGTATTATAATAACACAAAACAAATCAAATTGAACTAATAGCAAATATGAGAGAAAGGAAAGAGGAGGTTACATATTATGAACGCAGACGTTTACAGCCACGAGGGCGAGGGAATCCAGTGTGTATACGATAATAAAAACTGGGTGGTATGCATTAAGAACTGGAAGCCCAACAATGACATCGAAAATATCGAACGACTGGAAGTACACCATGCGACAGACGAACAGTTCATCATGATTTCCGGAAAAGCGGTTCTTTTAGCTGCCACCAGGGAAAACGATGGATTCCAGATTGATGTGATTCCCATGGAACCCGGAAAGGTGTACAACATCCCCCAGGGAATGTGGTTTAACACCGTGGCCATGAAGGACGCCAAGATGGCCTATGTACAGGATGCAGGAACCACCGCTGAAAACAGCGAGTACTGCAATATGACAGCCGAAGAGCTTGCTTACGTGAAGAAAAAGGCAGCCGAATATTTTAACTGCGAAAATATCCGGTATCGGGAAAGAGGAATTGACTATGACGATTGATACACATGTGCATCCGGCCCTGTTTGCTGATATTTGTAAAGATAAGGAACGTTTAAACCGCCGCTGTGACGAGATGGGCTACCATCTGATGAGCCCTTTCCCATTAGAGATTCTGGATAAGCAGAATGCCTTTGCGGGAATTGATAAGATGGTGCTGCTTCCGCTGGACCATTCCACCAGATGCAATGGGGAAGTAATGATTACCAACGAGGAGATTAAGGCATTGGTTGATTTGAGACCAGATGTATTAATTGGTTTTGCCAGCGTGGACCCGTACAGAAAAGACGCTCTGGAGGTTTTGGACCATGCATTTTCAGACCTTGGTTTAAGAGGGCTGAAACTGAATCCGGCCAAACAAAGATTTTATCCGGACGACAGAATGATGTGGCCGATTTATGAAAAATGTCTGGAATATAACCGTCCGATTACTTTCCATGCAGGTCTCTCCTGGGAGCCGAAAACTTTGTGCAAATATTCTCATCCCCTGCGGTTTGAGGAGGTGGCACTGGAATTTCCAAAGCTTCAGATGTGTCTGGCACATTTTGCATGGCCCTGGGTACAGGAAATGGCCATGTTAATGATCAAGTATCCGAATGTCTACACCGATACGGCCATGATGTACATGGACAGCGCGGAACTGTTCATGGAAAAGGTATTCCATCAGGATATGGGCCAGTATTGGCTGGACCATAATTTTCAGGATCAGGTGATGTTTGGCTCAAATGCCCCACGGTTCCGTCCGGTACGGGTTAAACGAGGTCTGGATAACTTAACCATGAGGGAAGATACAAGAAGGAAGGTTTACGGTGAAAACGCCATGCGGTTCCTTGGAATGGAGGGCAGATAGATGAAGGTAGAACTGATTACAAAAGTTGTCTGTGCTGACATGGAGGAGCAGCTCATTAAGATCACTGATGATGTGAAAGAAGTGGTGGAAAACAGCGGAGTGAAGGATGGTGTCGTATTTGTTATCAGCGCCCATACCACAGCGGGAATCACCATGAACGAGGGACTTCCCTGTGTGGAAAAGGACCTGATCGGAAAGCTGGATAAAATGGTTCCCTATGACGACGTATACGCGCATGCCCATTTCCTTCCATCCTACGGAGCCACGGGAGGAAACTCCCCGGGACATATTAAATCCATGCTGGTGGGAAACCACTGTGTGCTCCCCATAAAGAACGGGAAGCTGGTGGTTGGCCATGCACAGGACATTTATTTTGCAGAGTTCGATGGAATCAAAAACCGCAGGTATTACATTGAAATAATGGGAGAATAGAAGAGAGGTATGAAGGGATGAAGGTTACGGCAGTCGGGGATAATTGCGTCGACGTTTATTACACAATGAACCGTTTTTACCCCACAGGAAATGCAGTGGATTTTGCCATTAATTTAAAAAAGCTGGGGCAGGATGTATCATTCGTTTCTATTAAGGGAAATGATGTGTTTGGGGTGGCGGTGGAGAACGTCCTGAAAAATTATGGGATTGACCTGACCCACTTTTATGACGGAGACCGCCAGTCGGCTGCCGCACAGATGAACGTAATAAACGGGGACCGTGTTCATGAGAAATTCAATGGAAATGTGCTGGCAGATTTCACGCTGAATGAAGAACGGCTGGCATTTGTCAGGCAGTCTGATATGGGAACCAGTAAC
>CANRXD010000184.1 GCA_947643685.1 uncultured Clostridium sp.
AGGGCAAAAAAGCGGCAGCCATAACATTTCTGTTCATAGCTGCCTCATTATTATTTGTTTATTTGTAGCTGACCCTCACAATCTCTTTTACTTTCCTTCTGTCAGTCGGTTCACCGCACTGAAAATTCCGCGCAGGGAAGCTCTTGTAATGTTGGAGCTGATGCCAACACCATAGGTAGCCCGTTTGGAATCCTGGTCCATCACATGGATATAAGAAGCTGCCTGTGCGCCAGAACCGGAGGTCAGTGCATGCTCGCTGTAATCCAGTACCTTTATATTGATTCCCAGCTCTTCCTCCAGTCCCCGCTGCACCGCGTCAATGGGGCCATTTCCGACGCCTTCAAACTGCTTGACCACACCATGGTCCGTATAAGTCACAACCGCCACGGTTGTAAAATCACCCTCGGACTCAAAATCCGTAATTTTACACTTTTTGAAGTGGTACGGCTCCTTCTTTTCCAGATAATGTCTGCGGAACTCTTCCATGATCTGCTCTGGTGCCACCTCTCCCTGCTTTTCGGCAATTTTCTGGATAATGTCCGCAAACTCCTTATGCATTCCGCGGGGCAGTTTAAAACCAAAGAAGGAATCCATAACAAAAGCTACGCCGCCCTTTCCGGACTGACTGTTGATGCGGACAACCGGTTCGTATTCCCGGCCGATATCCGATGGATCGATGGGCAGATAGGGAACCTGCCAGACCTTGCTCTGGCGTTCCAGTAGCGCGTGCATTCCTTTGTTGATGGCATCCTGATGAGAACCGGAAAAGGCGGTAAATACCAGCTTTCCGGCATACGGATGACGGGGATCAATATGCATCTTGGTGCAGCGCTCATAAACCTCCGCAATTTTCTTAATATCGGAAATCTCCAATCCCGGATCAATACCCTGAGAAAACATGTTATAAGCCAGAGTCAGCACATCCACGTTTCCGGTTCTCTCACCGTTTCCAAACAGAGTTCCCTCCACCCGGTCCGCTCCGGCTAACAAGGCAAGCTCCGTAGCCGCCACACCGGTCCCCCGGTCGTTATGTGGATGAACGCTCACAACAATACTTTCGCGGTTATTCAGGTGCTTAATCATCCACTCAATCTGGTCTGCGTATACATTGGGCGTTGTCATCTCAACCGTCGAAGGCAGATTAATGATCATCTTCTTATCCGTCGTGGGTCCCCAGGCTTTCTGGACCGCGTTGCAGACATCCAGCGCAAAATCCAGCTCCGTTCCTGTAAAGCTCTCCGGAGAATACTCCAGAATTACTTCTCCGTCGTAATCCGCCATATATTTTTTTACCATTGCAACGCCATCAGTGGCAATCTGTCTGATTTCATCCCGATCCATGTGAAACACCACATCGCGCTGAAGCGTAGACGTGGAATTATAAATATGCACAACGGCCTTTTTGATTCCCTGGATAGCTTCAAAGGTTCTCTTTACCAGATGGTCTCTGCATTGGGTCAGAACCTGTACTGTCACATCATCAGGAATCATGTCCCTTTCCACAAGCTGTCTCAAAAAATCAAACTCGATCTGGGAAGCCGCCGGAAAACCGATTTCAATTTCCTTAAAGCCCATCTTCACAAGGAGGTTAAACATTTCCACCTTCTCTTCCACCACCATGGGCTCCACCAGGGCCTGGTTTCCGTCCCTTAAGTCTACGCTGCACCAAACCGGCGCCTTTTCAATCTCCTTATTGGGCCATTCACGTTCCGGATAATGGACTACCGGTACTCTCTGATATCTCTTTACATTCAACATGGTTTTCTTTCCTCCGTTTTTAATTTTTTATCCGCTTTTTTTCATAGTCGCCGGCCACGGAGTCGGTAAACCACACTGTATTTCTGTACAATGAATAATGTTACACTCTTAGGTCTAACCCCATTCTCATCAGTCCTTTACTTTTAAAATCCGCCCCAAGGCGTTATTTTATTCTAACATAACCATTTCCCATATGCAAGTTAATAGCCATACCAAAATATTATAGCAGATATTCCAGATAACAGTTCACAGGGCGGGGAAAATCGGATGAAAATAGACGTCAAGCTCGTTTGTAAGACGATTTTCATCCGATTTTCCACATCGGGCGGACGCCCGATGCTTCTTAACCGATCACATGTCCCTTTGCCTTCATGGCGTCAATCACCTGATCCACATATTTTTCGCAGAGTTCCGGCGTCTCGGCCTCCACCATCACACGGATCAACGGCTCCGTTCCGCTCTGGCGCAGGAGAAGCCGCCCGTCATTTCCAAGAGCCTCATCCACCCCGGCGGCTGCTTTCTTCACATCCTCGTCCTCCAACGCGGCCGCCTTGTCAGCCACACGCACATTCTTTAAAAGCTGCGGCAGAATCGTCACCTCAGAAGCCAGTTTGGAAAGAGGCTGCTTCTTCTCCAGCATAACCTCCATCACCTTCAAAGATGTCAAAATGCCGTCGCCAGTAGATGCATATTTGCTGAAAATAATGTGTCCCGACTGCTCACCGCCCAGGCAGTTCCCGGTCTGAACCATATTTTCATATACATATTTATCGCCCACGGCCGTCTTCTCATATCCGATTCCTTCCCGGTCCAGCGCCTTATAAAGGCCCATATTGGACATAACCGTAGTAACGATCTTATTGTTTCTTAAAAGTCCCTGCTCCTTCATGTACTTGCCGCAGATATAAAGAATCAGATCTCCATCCACCACCTGACCGTTTTCATCCACTGCCATACAGCGGTCTGCATCTCCGTCATAAGCAAATCCCACATCCAGATGATTCTCCAACACAAATTCCTGAAGGCGTTCAATATGCGTGGAACCACAGTTCTTGTTGATATTCAGTCCGTCCGGCTCATTGTTAATTACATAGGTATCTGCACCGAGGGCATCAAACACACTTTTTGCCACAGAAGAAGCGCTTCCATTGGAACAGTCCAGACCAACTTTCTTTCCTTTAAAGGAGCGGGTTGCAATGGATATCAGATATCCGATATAACGGTTCCTTCCTGCTGCAAAATCCTGGGTCCGGCCGATGTGCTCTCTCTTTGCTAACGGCAGCTCTCCCATCTCACCGTCCAGGTACTTTTCAATTTCAGCAATCACGCTTTCTTCAAGTTTTTCGCCGCTTCCGTTCATCACCTTGATTCCGTTGTCATAATAGGGATTGTGGCTGGCGGAGATCATGATGCCGCAGTCAAAATCCTCTGTGCGGATTACATGGGACACACTGGGGGTTGTTGTCACATGCAGAAGATATACATCCGCGCCGGACGCCGTAAGGCCGGATACCAGAGAATACTCAAACATGTAGCTGGACCGTCTTGTATCCTTTCCGATTACAATCCGGCACCGTTCACCCTTGGCCTGCTTCCCATAATACCAGCCGAGAAATCTGCCAACCTTATATGCATGTTCCACGGTCAAATCCACATTGGCTTCCCCGCGGAAGCCGTCGGTTCCAAAATACTTTCCCATTTTTAATTTCTCCCTTTCGATTCAGTCCAAAAAGCGGTCATGGCTCCAACGATCTGCCAGGCCAGCCGCTTTTTATCTTTTGTTTTACTATATGCGTTTTACCAGGTAATTTCCTTTAAATATCGCGCAACAGCATCCTGCCACTGGGGCAGACGCCGAAACCCGTTTTCCGTGAGCTTTTCCTTACTGATGCGGCTGTTCATGGGACGTTTTGCTTTGGATGCCGGATACTCGCTGGTGTGAACCGGGGTTACCGTCACGTGATCCATCCCGGCCTGTCTGAAAATTTCACATGCAAACTCATACCAGGAGCAGAGTCCCTCGTTGGTTGCATGGTAGCGGCCGTACTTCTCTGTCTGAATCATATCCACAAGAAGCTTTGCCAGATCATAGGTATACGTGGGAGAACCGATCTGATCGTCCACAACCGTCGCCGCTCCCCGCTCCTTTCCAATCCGCAGCATGGTTTTAATGAAATTCTTTCCGTTGACACCGAAAACCCAGGCAATACGGACAGTGAAAAACTTCTTTACCAGCTCTTCCACTGCCAATTCGCCTTCATACTTGGTCTGTCCATAAACGTTTAACGGATGCCTCTCATCATCAGGCTCCCAGGGTCTGGTTCCCTGGCCGTCAAACACATAATCGGTACTGATATACATCATTTTAATATCCAGTTTTTTGCACACCTCTGCAACATTTCTGGTTCCGTCCGCATTGATCCTGCGGCATACCTCCACATTGTCCTCAGCCGCGTCCACAGCTGTATAAGCGGCGCAGTGAATCACCGCATCCACATTGGCTTCAGTAATGACCCTGTCACAGGCGGTCCTGTCCGTGATGTCCATTTCCTCCACATCAACGCCCACCGGCTCCAGACCGCGTTTTATCATCTCGTTTACAACGTCATGGCCAAGCTGGCCTTTTACGCCTGTCACTAAAATTCTCATAATCTCTCCTTCTGCTGCCACCCTATTTATCGCCCAGACGCTCGCCATACATATTCTCAAAATAATTGCTGTACTCGCCGCTTAAAATGTGTTTCCACCAGTCCTGGTTGTCCAGATACCACTGAATCGTCTGCTGAATTCCGGTATCAAAGTTATATTTGGGCTTCCATCCGGTTTACCGTGACGGAAGCACCGGAAACAGACTGGTATGTGCATCCGCAGACT
>CANRXD010000185.1 GCA_947643685.1 uncultured Clostridium sp.
TCCACGGAAATATTGTGGATCTGCTGGAATATGCCGTTGACAACAACATTGCCATTGATCTGCTTTCCGACCAGACCTCCTGTCATGTTCCCTATGACGGCGGTTACTGCCCCCAGGGCCTTACCTTCGCCCAGAGAACCGAAATGCTGGACCATGACAAAGAGAAATTCTGCGAACTGGTAAACCAGTCCTTAACCAAGCACTTCCACCTGATCCGGACCCTGGTTGGACGCGGCTCCTATTTCTTCGATTACGGAAATGCATTCATGAAGGCTGTATTTGATGCCGGAAACAAGGAAATTTCCAAAAACGGCACAGACACCTCTGAGGGCTTTATTTTCCCGTCCTATGTGGAAGACATTCTCGGTCCGGAGCTGTTTGACTATGGCTATGGTCCGTTCCGCTGGTGCTGCCTGTCCGGCAAACATGAAGACCTGATTAAGACAGACCATGCAGCCATGGAAATCATCGACCCCAACCGCCGGTTCCAGGACCGCGACAACTGGGTATGGATCCGTGATGCGGAAAAGAACCAGCTTGTTGTGGGCACCCAGTGCCGTATCCTCTACCAGGATGCCCTTGGCCGCCGCGATATTGCCTTAAAATTCAACGAGATGGTAAGAAACGGAGAAATCGGCCCGGTTATGCTGGGGCGTGACCACCACGATACAGGCGGAACCGATTCTCCCTACCGTGAAACTTCCAATATTTACGACGGCTCCAACTTTACTGCCGATATGGCCACCCACTGCTATGCAGGCAACGCAGCCCGCGGCATGACCTTAGTGGCTCTCCATAACGGCGGCGGCACCGGAATCGGTAAGGCCATCAACGGCGGCTTCGGTCTTGTACTGGATGGTTCCGAAATGACAGACCAGATCATCCGCGAAGCAATTCCGTGGGATACCATGGTGGGTGTCTCCAGAAGAAGCTGGGCCCGCAATGAGCACTCCATCGAGACCGTTGCAGAATATAACCGGAAATTCGCCGGCTCTGATGCGATTACCATGCCGTATATTGCAGACGACGCCCTAATTGAAAAAGTATTTAAGGAAGCTGTTGAAAAGTAGAACAGGAGAACTTTCCATGAAAAAACGCTACATCCGTCATGCATCGGAGCTAATAACCTGCCAGGGCTCCGCTCCCAAAAAGGGGAATGAGATGTCTGAAATCGGTCTGATTCCAGACGGCGGTGTTCTGATTCATGACCAGAAAATTTTTGCCGTGGGAAAAACAGAGGAACTGGATAAGCTCATTGACCTGTCCGAATATGATGTCATGGACGCATCCGGAAAAACCGTTCTTCCCGGCTTTGTGGATTCCCATACCCACTTTATTTTCGGCGGCTACCGGGCAGAAGAATTCTCCTGGCGCTTAAAGGGCGATACCTATATGTCTATTATGGAGCGGGGCGGCGGCATCAATGCCACCGTCTCCCCCACCAGGGAAGCCACCCTGGAAGAGCTCACCTCCATCGGCAGGGAACGGTTAAACCGCATGCTGGAATTCGGTGTGACTACGGTGGAAGGAAAGAGCGGCTATGGCATGGACCGTGAAACGGAGTTAAAGCAGCTCAGGGCCATGAAACAGCTTAACGCCTCCCATCCGGTGGATATTGTAACCACCTTTCTGGGCCCCCACAGCGTTCTTCCCCAGTATAAGGGAAAAGAACGGGAATTCATAGATATGCTGCTTACCGATGTAATGCCCGTTGTCCGCGAGGAACAGCTTGCGGAATTTGCGGATATTTTCTGTGAAAAGGGAGTATTTGGAATTGAAGATTCAGAATACTACCTGACAAAGGCAAAGGAAATGGGCTTTAAGCTTAAGGTACATGCAGACGAAATGTTTTCCTTAGGCGGCGCGGAACTGGCATCGAGGACCGGAGCCTGCTCCGCAGACCATCTGTTAAAGGCCTCTGATGAGGGAATCCGCCAGATGGCAGAAGCAGGCGTTATCAGCACTCTGCTTCCGGCTACGGCTTTCTGCTTAAAAGAGCCCTTTGCTCCCGCCAGAAAAATGATCGATAACGGCTGCGCCGTTGCCCTGGCCTCCGACTTAAACCCTGGAAGCTGCTTTACCAACAGCATTCCGCTTCTGGTGGCTCTTGGCTGCATTTATATGAATATGTCCATTGAAGAGGTGATCACTGCACTGACCATCAACGGCGCTGCCGCCGTGGGACGCGCGGATACCATAGGAAGTCTGGAAAAGGGAAAAAATGCTGATATTGTGATCCTTAAATATCCCTCCATCCACTATATGCCTTACCATACGGCGATCAATCTGGTGGAAACCGTCATCAAAAACGGAGAAACCGTTTATCAAAAAGAATGGTAGAATTCCACGAAACAACAGGGCTTCCGGAAAATACCGGTATGAAAAGCCTCAGGGGCAGATATGACTCATACGAGCCGTATCTGCCCCTCTTCAGGATTCTCTCAAACCTATTTTAATGCATCCTGCAAAAACTCAAAAAATTCTTCCGGAACGGTATAGTAATATCCAACGGAACTGATGGGAATCATGATGTTTTTTACCGCGTTCTGGGAATATACCTTCTCAATATAATCAGAATCTTTAAAGGTTGTGATAGTCTCTATAATCTCGAACTCCGGCTCCGTCCCCTCAGGCTGCTTGTAGTTTACCTTTTTCTCCTGCCATACCACGATTCCGTACTCCGGCTCCAGACCTTCTGGGGCTTTTTCAACATCCGTCCACCCAGAATCGTCCATAAGCTTATTCACAATCTCCTGATCCTCGATGGTGGCAAGAATGGTATTGCTGTCTTCTGCAGAATAAATTTCAAGTCTGCGTTTAACCGTCTCTGCCTCTTCTTCCTTTGTTTCCTCTGCCTCTTCTTCCTTTGTTGTCTCTTTTGCTGCCTGCCCTTTACTGCAACCCGAAACGCTGAGAATTATTCCCAGGGCAAGCAATAAACATATCTTTCTCATGTCAACAGGGCTCCTTTATAAATATTTCTTCAATACTTCCGCTTTGTCAAGTTTCTCCCACGGAAGATCCAGGTCAGTCCGGCCGAAATGTCCGTAAGCGGCTGTCTGTTTATAAATAGGTCTGCGAAGGTTCAGCATCCGGATAATTCCGGCCGGACGCAGATCGAAGTTTTCGCGGATAATTTCCACCAGCCTTTCGTCAGAAACCTTTCCTGTTTTGAAAGTATCCACCTCAATGGATGTGGGATGTGCCACTCCGATGGCATAAGAAAGCTGGACCTCACACTTATCTGCCAGACCGGCAGCCACAAGGTTTTTGGCCACATATCTTGCTGCATATGCCGCAGAGCGGTCTACTTTGGTGCAGTCTTTTCCGGAGAACGCACCGCCGCCATGACGGGCATATCCGCCATAAGTATCCACAATGATCTTTCTTCCTGTGAGGCCGCTGTCTCCATGGGGACCTCCAATCACAAAACGTCCTGTGGGGTTGATAAAGAACTTGGTATTCTCATCCACCATTTCCTTCGGAAGAATCGCATCAAACACATATTTCTTAATGTCCTCATGGATTTTTTCCTGTGCCACAGCCTCATCGTGCTGCGTGGACAGCACTACCGCGTCCAGGCGGTACGGTTTTCCATTTTCGTCATATTCCACAGTTACCTGAGTCTTTCCGTCCGGCCTCAAATAAGAAAGGGTTCCGTCCTTTCTTATCTTTGTGAGCTGTCTTGCCAGCTTGTGGGCAAGAGCAATGGGATAAGGCATGTATTCCTCGGTCTCATTGCTTGCGAAGCCAAACATCATTCCCTGGTCTCCGGCGCCGATGGCCTCAAGCTCATTCTCTGTCATAGAATTCTCTCTGGCCTCCAGAGCCTTGTTGACACCCATGGCAATATCTGTGGACTGTTCGTCAATAGCCACGATCACCCCACAGGTGTCACAGTCAAAGCCATATTTTGCCCTGTCATACCCAATCTCACGGACCGTTTCACGGACGATTTTCTGAATGTCCACATAGGCCTTTGTGGTAATCTCGCCCATGACCATCACAAGGCCGGTGGTGGCACAGGTCTCACAGGCCACACGGCTCATGGGATCCTGTTCCATCAGTGCATCCAAAATTGCATCCGAAATCGCGTCACACATTTTATCCGGATGTCCTTCTGTCACAGACTCAGATGTAAAAAGTCTCTTTTCCATTTTTTCTCCTTTCGTGTACGGCCTGGTACGGGTCCCATGCCGTCTCCTGCTTCCGGCTCTCGCCCGTTTCAGCAAGCGTTTTTTTGTGCAATAAGGCGCATTTTCCTATTGCATAAGAAAAAGTCCGCCAAAGGTTCTCTAAGCGGACTTGATAAAACATATTCCATCAAATCCTCTTATTGCTCGATTACTCGCTCAGGTTGGCACCTTCCTGCCTTCTCGCCTGCGGCGATTAACAGGGGTTGCCGTGACTTCACAGGTCCTATGTACCTCCATCACTCTGAATAAGGGATATTGCGAACTCTTTCTTTATATTGTTACAGGCAGTATATTAGCCGATTTCGGCCCAAATGTCAATAGTTTTTTTCAAACTGATTCATCCCACACGAAGCCGGAACTTCCGGGTTTCTTTTTCAGAGTCCACCCGCTCAATATTGGCGCCGAGAGAACGTAATTTTTCTTCAAAATTT
>CANRXD010000186.1 GCA_947643685.1 uncultured Clostridium sp.
TGAACGGTGCCAATTCCCTTCAGGCCTGGCTTTCGGTACAGTTCCCTTTATGCATTCCGGCATATTGCTCGGCGGCCATGCTGATTTTCATGGACACAGTGGGAGATTATGGCATGTCTTCCACCGTCACGGCGGTCTATTCCTTTCCTACGCTTCCCTACACCATTTACAGCGCCATTTGTTCTTCTCCGGTACGGTTTGACATGGCCGGAGTGCTGTCCTTTTATCTTATGGTAATGATTGTCATTGCTATGGCGATTCAGTATTTTGCCATGGGAAAACGAAAATATGATTTTTTAGACAATGGGACAGAGCATATGATGCCGCAAAAGACAGGCAGAATCAGATCTGCCGCTTTATCGGCGGTGACACTGACATTTTGCCTTGCCGCCCTTGGAATTCCTGTGGGTTCCAACGTGATCATGTCTTTTTCAAATTCGGTCAGCATTCAGAAATTCCGGTTTACTCCGGATAATTATATTCGTGTCCTCGGCGCTGCAAGCAGCCTTTCAGAGGGAATCCGACACTCTTTGGGACTGGCGGCCATGGCGGCGGTCATCGGGATGGCGGCAGGGTTTGGGGTGGCTTATATTCTTACGTATTCCTCTTTCCGGCTGAAACGGCTCATCGACATGATAACACTGGTTGCCATGGCGGTTCCCGGTGTGGTATTGGGCATTGGATATATCTTTGTCTGGAACCAGAAATGGCTGAAACCGCTGGGACTCCATCTCTATGGAAAGCCGTCCATTCTTGTGCTGGCAAGTGTGGCGGCGGCAGTGCCGTTAATCAATCGGGTTCTGGTGGGGGGAATGGCCAGGATACCGAAAAGTCTGCTGACGGCAGCAGAAGTCCAGGGCGCCGGATTTGGACAAAGACTGAAAACGGTCCTTCTTCCGCTTCTTCATGGAAGCACAGTTTCAGCAATTCTGGCAGCCTTTGGCGGCAGTGTGTTTAACCTGGCCATCACCACGATCCTGTATCCGCCAAATTACAGTACGCTTCCTGTTTATATAAGCGATTCTTATAATGATCTGGAGTTCGGTTACGCGGCAGCGGCAACCATTGTGGGGGCAGCCTGTATTATTGGAGTTATGATGGTGATGGAATATCTGCTGAACCGGAAGATGAAGCCGTTAAAAGAGAGAGGGGGCTGAGCAGCCACATGGAAACAATACTTAAAATTGAGGATGTTAAGAAACGGTTTGGAAAAAAAGAAATATTAAAGGGAATCAGCCTGTCTGTTTACGAAGGGGAGATCATAAGTGTGCTGGGGCCGTCCGGCTGTGGAAAGTCAACACTTCTAAACATCATTGCAGGCATTCTGCCATTGGACGAAGGCAGTGTATACATCAAAGGGAAAGAGGTATCCGGCAGAAGAGAGATGGTGCCTGCCCAGAAGCGGAATCTTAATATGGTGTTTCAGGATTTTGCCCTCTGGCCTCACATGAAAGCACGGGATAATATTTTATATGGTCTGAGGGTACAGAAAGTAAGAAAAGAGGAGTTTGAGGAGCGGTTTTGCCAGGTGGTTTCCCTGCTCCATCTGGAAGGGCTCATGGACCAGTATCCGTCAGAGCTTTCTGGAGGGCAGCAGCAGAGAGTGGCCATTGCCAGAGCACTGATTACAAAACCGGCTATTGTACTCCTGGACGAGCCGCTGTGCAACCTGGACATCCAGCTTCGAATTGAAATGCGGACGGAGATGGCGCAGCTTTTTCATTCTTTAAGGACTTCGGTATTTCATGTGACCCATGACCCGTCGGAGGCGTTTGCCATGGCGGACCGGATTATTGTGATGAACGGAGGTACCATTGACCAGATGGACACGCCAAAGGTCTGCTATACAATGCCGAAAACCAGTATGGTGGCAGGACTTCTGGGGGCCGGAAATTGTCTGGAGAAAGGGAGGTTTGTTCAGATGCAGGCCAAATACTGTCAGGGGGGACAGGAAGAAATACAGTCTGTGACGGCCTCCTGCGTGATACAGATAGGAGAAAGCAGACTTACAGGCATGTGTTTTCTGAAAGAGCCTGCGGAAAAAATCCAACTCCGGTTCCGGCCGGAGGAATGCCTGTTTTCCGATGAAAATTCCATTCCTGTTACTGTGGTGATGTCTTCTTTTGAAGGGGGAATCTGCCGGGTGAAGGTTGAGACTGAGGAGGGAGAATGTTTTTGCCTGCTCCATAAAGAGTTTCTCTCATCTGGGCGGAAGGGATATGCAAACATTGCTGAGGAGAAGCTTTATGTCTATGAGACGGATTGTTATTAAGGGCGGATATGGAGAGCATGGAAGAAGCTGTTTTCTTGTGGAATATGGAACGGCAGGCAGGTATTTTATGGCAGACTGCGGCATTATGGATACAGATCCGAATCCTTTTCCGGCTGTGACTGGAGAGGAGCTTGGAGCAGTGGATTATCTGTTTTTGACACATTGCCACAAGGACCATTCCGGAGCGTTTCCTTATTTTGTGGAAAAAGGATTTTCGGGGACCCTGGTGACCTCGGCCATGACATATGAACTGGCAGATCTTCACTATGAAAAGCGGATTTTTCTTCCGGTTGAAAGGCAGGTTGGGACGATTTGTCTGGGATGCCTTACGATCCGGTATGGCAGAAGCGGCCATTGCCCCGGCGGGCTGTGGTTCCATATAAAGGATAACCAGGGAAGTTTCTTTTTCAGCGGAGATTACCAGTCCCGGTCCTTGCTCTATGCCTGTGACAAAGTGGAGGGACTTGAAGCGGAGCTTGCAGTGGCGGACTGTGCCCACAGCCAGACCACTCTTGCGGCAGATGAACTGCGGGCACAGCTGTTTGGGGCAGCAGAAGACTGTTTAAAGGCTGGCAGGCGGATTCTTTTTCCCGTTCCTCAGTACGGGAGAGGGCTGGAGCTTTTGTATCTTCTTAAAGAGCGGTTTCCAGAATGGAGAATTCTGGCAGACCGGAGCTTTTTTCGCTATGCAGAGAAGATGCTTGAGGAAAGGGTATGGTACAGGGAGGAGTTCCTTACAAAACTGGGGGCCGGAGAGATTTTGGGGCCGGAGCCAGCATTTGATATTAGAGAGGATAAGAGAGTGTTTGATATCCTGCTTCTTGCGGATACCCATTTAAAAAAGAAGGAAAACAGAGAATTTGCAAGACAAGAAACGGACCGGGGAGCTGTTGTCTTTGTGACTGGGAGGGTGAAACCCGAAAGTCCGCCGGATCAGCTTTTAAAAGAACAGAAGGCCGTGCGCGTTTCCTTTCCCCACCATCAGAGCCGGGGAGATTTGGAAGAGATGATTTCCGAAAATCGGTTTCTTTCGGTTCTCCCATTCCATAATGAAGAAAAGTCCATTCTGGTTTTAAAACAGCCATGCATAGGGCGGACGCCCGGCGCTTCTTGTCCGCAGTACGCGGGCAAGAAGATGCAAGGCTGAACTGTTACATGAAAAAAACTTAAATCCATGTTTCTCTTGACATATATAGATTACCGATATAAAATACAATACAGAGATATATAGATAATCTATATAAAGGAGGATATGTATGGCAGTGGAAAAATCCCTGATATCAGGCAGTATGACAATGCTGATTTTAAGACTTCTGTCCGACGGAGATATGTACGGATATGAGATGATTGACACCTTAAGAAAGCGGTCCCAGAATGTGTTTGAATTAAAGGCGGGGACCTTATATCCCCTTCTTCACGGCCTGGAGGAAAAGGGGCTCCTGAGGGTCTATGAAAAGAACCATGGCGGAAAAACAAGGAAGTATTACAGCATCACAAAAGAGGGCAGAGGTCTGCTGGCAAAAAAAACAGAGGAATGGGAGAAATATGCAGCAGCTGTTTCAAACGTCCTGGCAATGGAGGTGTAAGGAATGGAGGAATATTTAGAGAAACTGCTTACACAGATACGATGCAAAAAAGCCAGGCCCTTTGTGGAGGAGGAGTTAAGAGGTCACATGGAGGACCAGATTTCCGATTATATGGCCGCCGGTATGGACAGAAGCCGTGCAAAAGAATGTGCGGTGAAGGATATGGGCGATCCTGTGGAAACAGGGATATCTCTGGACCGGATACACCGGCCCCGGGCTGCATGGGGGCTGATTCTTCTGATTGTTTTGATCAGCCTTACGGCAGTGGTCATTCACGGCCTGATGGGCATGGAGTCTGAAACTTTTAGCGGAAACCGGTTTTCTGTCAACGGTATGAATTTTGCAGTGGATGTGCTGGCAGGTATCGGTGTTATGCTTTTCATCTGCTTTATAGACTACACGACAATTGCCCGGTATGCGAAGTTTATCGCGGCCGCCATTCTGGCGCTCTGTTTTACCGCGGGAGTATATGGAGTTCAGATATGTGGAATCACATATTATATAAAAAATGTCAGACTTTCCATTTTTGCACTGATGTTGTTTTATGTGCCGGTTTATGGTGCAGTTCTGTATCAGTACTACCATACGGGGTACAGAGGGTTTGCCAGGGCGGTTTTGTGGATGGTGCTCCCGGTATTTGGTGCGCTCCGGCTTCCCAATCTCATGCTTTCCGCGGTTTTACTGGTTTCCATGATGGTCCAGATAACCATAGCAGTGTCGAAAGGATGGTTTCTGGTTTCAAAGAAAAAGGTCATT
>CANRXD010000187.1 GCA_947643685.1 uncultured Clostridium sp.
GTCTCGCTTTCAGCGAACACCGGCTGTTCCACTGACTCCGTCATCTGCACCTCGGTGGCCTCCTCCGTTTCCACAGTGTTGGTGAGGAAAAAAAGCGTCACCAGGCAGCCTGTGGTGAGACATAAAAAGAAAAGAAAGCAGGATACATATTTTTTCATAGGAAAATCCCTCCTTTGGAAACAGTATCTGCTTTCTTTCGCGATTTTAAACATTTTTCTTGCAACAGTTCCGATAAACCCCGGACTGCTGTTTTTTACATCAGCCGTATTTTCTTAAGAAGCACCAGAAGTCTTGTGCCGCCCGGCATTTCATAAAGCTCGCTTTCACTCAGACAGCCAAATTTGATAAGCAGCACGCCATACACCGCAATGGCTGCCACAATGGCTCCCATGGTGCATATGGCATTGCTTTTTATTCCCAGATGAATCAGGTTGTATACACCGAAGGCACAGGCGCCCATGACGGCAGAAGCCAGAAGGGGCAGAAAAATCGACCTTTTAATCTCCTGACGATAGCGTAAAAGCTTACGGATGGAACGGTGGTTTAACCAGCACATAAACAGGGCAAACAAGATATTTGCATACACCATACTGAAAATTCCCAGATCAAATACCAGGGCCATCACTTCCAGGGCCACAAGATGAAGGACCAGAGAAATCAGGGCATGGATAATGGGAAGGTGCATCCTGTCCACTCCCTGCAAAATTGCATTGGTCACCGTGGATACCGAATAGAACACCACAGCGATAGAGCCATAAAGGGTCATGCGGATAGCCAGAGAATTATCACCGGAAAATAAAAGGTTATTGACCGGGCCTGCCAGAACCGTCAGTCCCACCGCCGAAGGAATGGCAATGAGAAGAGAAAAACGGATGGCGGCCGCCACTTTCGCCCGTACCATCCTCTTATCCCCGAGGGCAACCGCCCTGGAAACCGAGGGAATTAAGGAGGAAGAAAGGGCATTGGAGACAGCCATGGGAACGTTGATTAACAGATGATATTTTCCTGTATACACCCCCCACTGGGAAACAAATTCCGCGTCCATTCCTTTGGCGGCAAAATTATAGGCCAGGATTCCATTATCCAGCACGCTGTTTACATTGTAAATGGCAGAGCTTAACACCACGGGAATCACTGTAAAAAACAGGACCTTTGTGATCTCTCCATAGCCTGCCAGAGTACCGGAACGGTCTCTTTTTACCTGCTTCCTGATCTGCTTTTTATAGAGAGCAAACACAAACAGCAAAAATGCGAGAGCTGTAAACGCACCGGCCCCTGTTCCGATGGTTCCTCCCGCCGCCCCCCAGGCATTTACGTATCCCGAGCCGCTCTCACCCTTTAAGGCCTCCACCTTAAGCGCTTCGTTAAACAGAATGCTTCCCGCCGCCACACTGACAATGGCTTTCATGATCTGCTCAAGTACCTGCGAAAAGGCCGTAGGCACCATAGTTCCCCGCCCCTGATAATAGCCGCGGAACACACCGAGGTAGGCCATAATCCACACCGTAGGGGCCAGTGTTTTTAAGGCAAAGGCAGCATAGGGCATGAAAAAGACCTTCGCAGCAAAAAAGTCAGCCCCGAACCAGATCACGAAAGCGGCGATTCCTCCCACCACTGTGGCATAGGCGAGGGACACCCTCAAAATCCGGACGGAAGTCCGGTACTGTTTATTGGCAAGTCTTACGGAAACCATTTTGGAAACTGCTAACGGCAGGCTGTACGAGGACAGCAGGAGAGCAATGTTATAGACATTAAATGCCGTTCCATAATAGCCCATTCCCTCATCACCAATAATGTTAATCATCGGGATCCTGTATGCAATCCCGATGATCCTTACCACAATGGAAGCAATGGCTAAAATACTGCCCTGCACCACAAAATCCGATTCTCTTTTCGGCCGTCTTGCTGTCACCGCAGCAGGCTTTCCTCTGCTTCTTCCTTTACTTTCCATAAATTTCCGCCTTGTTGTACTTATCTGCGCCGATAATGCAGATCCAGGTCTTTCCCTTATTCAGGGTAATTTCATTCCCATCCATGTCATAGTAGCGGGTCACACCAAATTCCCCGTCCTTCTCCCAGGTAATCTTCTGATATTTTCCATTAGTGAAATACCGTCCTTCATGGCCGGCGTGAACATTGATATTTAAATAAGGGGTGGTTGCGTAATGGCCCCATTCCACATACTGGAAAATCACATTTTTCACTGCGATGGCTCCCTCATTTCCCTTATGGACGTCGCCGTACTGGAATCTGTGGTACAGGCCGTCGCTTTCCTGATACTCAAACCAGGGTTTATTGATGGCATAAGCGCCGGGAACCACCTTATAGGCATCCTCTCCGTCAGGAATGTTCTGTTCACTGCCCCTTGCAAACTTAAAATGTCCGTCATAGGATTCCTCATAGTCTGTCCTGTATTTTAAGGTTTCAATGGCCTTTGTAATCCGGCTTCCGCTGGTATAGGCATTATGGGGCGCCTTTTTATCCGAGGAGCGGTAAAAGGCCGTGGAGCCGATTCCATCAATTCCATTTATGTTGTCCACATTTTTTAAATAGGGCTCTGCAAAGGTGCTCTGGCCAAAATGGGCATAAACGGCGTCAAACTCCCTTGCAAAGTATGTATAGTAGGTTCGGCAGCTTCTCACCGATCCGATTCTGTCTAAATCATCATAATCCTCAATGAGAGCCATATACCGGTTCATATCGCCCTCCACAGGAGCCTCATACACCACTGCGGCCCGGTTAATTCCGTACTGGGGCAGGGAAGCTTTATCGTTGCTCATCATTACAGCCAGTGGTCTCCGGTTTCCCTGCTTTACATCCACCATTTCACCGGTTAAATAGCTCTGGATTTTTCCGTCCACTTCCACTCTCTCTTCGGGTTCCGTCTCCTCCTCTTTTTCCGTTTCTGTTTCCGTTTCCAGCACCATCTCATGCTTTGAGGACTCCTCTTCTGTCTCATCGGAAACGGCCGCAGTGGTCACCGACGCCTCCTCATATTTCTTTCCGCACCCTGCAGGGAAAAGCCCAAACAGGAGCATAACCATGATGATCCACAACTTCCCGCCTCGTTTTTTCATCTCCTGTACCCCTTTCGTTCCAGTATTTCCCGCTGCATGTCTTCCATTCGCAGCCGTTCCTCTTCCTCCATATGATCGTAGCCGCTTAAATGAAGCATACTGTGTGCCACTAAAAAAGCCAGCTCTCTGGTCTCAGAATGTCCGTATTTTAAAGCCTGCTCCTTCACCTTCTCCACAGAGATCACAATATCCCCCAGCATCAGCTCTCCTGTGTCCGGATTAAAATATTCCTCCGGCGTATCCTCTAAGCCGGAAAAGTCCCCCGGGGCCTCAAAATCGCACATGGGGAATGAAAGTACATCTGTGGGGCTGTCAATCCGGCGCATGTCCAGATTGATCTGGCGGATGCCCTGATTATCTGTCAGAAGTACATTGACTTCTGCATCATAGGGGCATTCCACATAATCCAGAGACTCCTCCACCACCTGGTCAATGATATCCTCATATGGCAGATCAAGGATTTCTTCCGTTTCGTACTCAATGGTTATTGTCATGCTTTTTATCCTTCCCGGCAGGCCTGTCCGTTTTTTTTATCCCTTTGGCGCGTGCCTCGTAATCATCATATGCCTTAACAATCTTCTGCACCAGCGGATGGCGCACCACATCGTCACTGGAAAAATAACAGATGCCGATATCATCAATTCCCTTTAAAATCCTAAGGGCCGTATCCAGGCCGGACACCGTACCGTAGGGCAGATCCTTCTGGGACTGGTCCCCGGTGATGATAACCTTGGAGCCAAAACCGATTCTTGTTAAAAACATCTTCATCTGCGCCTGGGTGGTATTCTGCGCCTCATCCAGAATGATGAAGGCGTTATCTAGGGTCCGTCCTCTCATATAAGCTAACGGCGCCACTTCGATCAGCCCTTTTTCAGAATTGTGAAGGTAGCTTTCTGCTCCCATGATCTGGTAGAGGGCATCATAGAGGGGGCGCAGATAAGGGTCGATTTTACTTTGCAGATCTCCCGGAAGGAATCCCAGCTTTTCCCCGGCCTCAATGGCGGGCCGGGTCAGGATGATCCGGTTCACCTCCCCGTTCTTAAAGGCCTGGATTGCCATGGACATGCCAAGGTAAGTCTTTCCCGTTCCCGCAGGCCCCACTCCGAATACGATCATCTTTTTCCGGATCAGGTCAATATAGGTCTTCTGCCCCAGAGTTTTGGGCTTCACCGGCTTTCCGTTTATGGTGTGGCAGATAATATCTCTGTCGATCTCCAGAAGCTCCTCGTCCTTTCCTTCAAAAGAAAGGGCCAGGGCATAATCTACATTCTGCTCCCCGATCTCCTCCCCCCGTCTGGAAAGCTCAATCAATGTCGAAAATACACTTTTGGCTTTTTTCACGGCATGATCCGGGCCAATGATCTTAATTTCCCCGTCACGCGCCACCATGGACACATGGAGCGTGCGTTCAATTTTCTTTAAATAGCTGTCAAACTGGCCGCAGACCTTTCTTTCATGCTCTGCGGGAATATCTACGATGGTCTCAATTATGCTCATTTACCGTCTGGTTCTCCTCTTGTTTTTCCGGGACCG
>CANRXD010000188.1 GCA_947643685.1 uncultured Clostridium sp.
GTACGGAGCAGCAGGCCATTGTGGACCGGGTGGTGGACTGGTAAAAATTAATAAATTCGTCAGAAAAATGTTCGGTTCGCCCGGGGAAAAAGTTTGACAGGAACCTACAATCTTTGATAAAATAAAATCCGCAGTGTGATCTTAAGCGGAGAGTTTTTTATGTAACAGGGCGCATTTCCTGTTGCATCATAAAGTCTGGTTCCCGGTAACCGGGAGATGGAGAATATAAATGACGGATGAAGAGAAAGTAACAGAGAAAAAAACAAAAAAGCAGCCGGGAAATAATATTAAACGGCTGAAGGAGATTAAAAAGAAAAAAACACAGGGAATCTCCATGAAGTATATGGCCATGGCAGGCGTGGCAGTCGCAGTAGTCACGTCGGTTGCGATTGCAGGTGGAATTCTGGCAAAGGGCAGGGAAGCAGGCGGCAGGTCCATGAAGGTGGAAACCGTGGCGGCGTCCCTGGAAACCACAGCCCCTCAGGAAACAGAAGCGGCAGAACCCATGTCCATTGTACTGGAAACTACTCTTTCCAATGAGGAGATTGCCAAAAAAGAGCACGATGAGGCAGTACAAAAGGTCCTGGACGGCTATGCAAACCTTGGCGTTGCAGAGGTTTCCGGATATCTGAATGTAAGAAAGACCCCGGAGAATTTCGGCGAGGTGATCGGCAAGCTGCAAAAAGGAGCAGCCTGTGAAATTGTGGACACCTCCACGGACGGCTGGTATAAGATTTCTTCCGGCGGGGTCACGGGATATGTGCGCTCCCAGTATGTATATACGGGAGATAAAGCCAGGGAAGTGGCCGCGGAAAACGTGGAAGAGCGTGCAGTGGTTCAGGCGGAGAAGCTGAATGTCAGAGCTGCGGCAAGTCAGGACGGTGAGATTGTCGGACAGGTGTTAAAAGACGAACGTTATGTGGTAAGGGGCATGGAAAACGGCTGGGTCCAGATTGACGATGGTTTTATTTCCGCCGATTATGTGACTGTGCGCTATGCCCTTAATGAAGCAAGAAAGCAGGATATGCGGACCACAGTGCTGAGTCTTTATGATACCCTGGGCGTTTCTAATGTAAGCAATTATTTAAATGTCCGCGATAATCCCAGCGAGAGTGACGGTAAAATCATTGCAAAGCTTCCCAGCAATGCGGGATGTGATATTCTGGACACCTCCACCGATGGATGGTACAAAATCCGCTCCGGTAAAATTACAGGTTATGTAAAGTCCGAATACATACTGACCGGGCAGGAAGCCCAGGATAAAGCCATGCAGGTGGCAAAGCTCATGGCGATCACCAATACCGATGGCGTCAATGTCCGCACAGAGCCGAATACCAACTCTACAATCTGGACACAGCTTTCCAATAATGAAAGATTTCTGGTTTCCAAACAGCAGGACGGCTGGGTGGAAATCGAGCTGGATGATTCGGAAGCGTTTATTTCCAGCGACTTTGTGGATGTAAAATATGCCCTCAACGAGGCTATTAAATATACTCCGGTTGTTGCGGCGGATACGAAGCCATCGGGCGGAACCACGTCTAAGCCATCGGGCGGAACTACATCTAAGCCGTCTTCCGGGGGAAACAAGTCACCGAACAATGGCGCGGCGGGCTCCAGTGCAGGAAGTGTTTCTTCCAGGAGAGCGCAGATTGCCAATTATGCGGTGCAGTTTGTGGGTAATCCCTATGTATGGGGAGGAACCAGCCTGACCCATGGTGCGGACTGCTCTGGTTTTACCATGTCCGTTATGGCTCATTTCGGTGTATCCCTGCCCCACAGCTCGGCGGCTCAGGCAGGCTGCGGACGCTCCATTACCTCCAGCCAGATGCGGCCGGGCGATCTGGTATTTTACTCAGGAAGCGGCGGTGGAATCAACCACGTGGCACTTTATATCGGAAACGGACAGGTGTGTCATGCATCCAGTTCCAAAACAGGTATTAAGATTTCCACCTGGAATTACAGAAGTCCGGCCAAGATTGTAAATGTTCTGGGAGATTAGCGGATACTTGTATGCACCATTTTTTGGATGTCCCATATGATAAAGTACAGACCTTAATAATTAAAGGAGATTTATCATATGAGTAATTGTAGAAATAATTGTTCATGCAACAGATGGGATAACACAAATTCTTCCGGTTTTGTCGGCGGAGCCGTAGCTGTGACGACTGAATGCTGCGAAACAAATAATTCCTGCAGTTGTGGCGGGAGAAACAATTCCTGTGGCTGCCGGAATAATTCCTGCTGGTGCGGAAACATTTCCTGCGGCTGCCGGAATAATTCCTGCTGGTGCGGAAATAACTCTTGCGGCTGTCGGAATAATTCCTGCTGGTGCGGAAACATTTCCTGTGGCTGCCGAAATAGTTCCTGTGGCTGCCGGAATAATTCCTGTAATTGCCGGAACACTTCCTGCTGGTGCGGTTCCTGCACCTGCGAATGTTACCAGGCAGGTTTCAGACGTGGCTTTGAAGATGGAAAAAGCAACGGCTACAATCTTGGTTACAAGGCCGGATACGATGCCGGGTATAATGCCGGATACCGCGCCGGTTACAATGCAGGTTATGAGGAAGGCTGCCGGAATTGTTCCGCAGCAGCCGGAGTGATTACTGCCGGCAGCAATGTGTCGGGTGCTTTCACAGAGGGCTGCGGCTGCACTCAGACTGTTTCCGCCAATACTGGCTGTAACTGTAATGAGAATACCGTTTCCAATTCCGGCTGCGGCTGTATTACGATCTGCTAAGATTTTTGATGTTAATGGGTCCGTACCGGGATATATTTCCCGGTACGGATTTCTATCTGTGAAAATTTCTTTAAAATACATTTTATAGCATAATTTCCGGACAATCTCCATATATTGTAAGCAGATGGCACCTGAGTGCCAAAAGAATAAGACAGGAGATGGTGAAATTATGGCAAGAGGCGTGAGAAGAAGCCAAAGAGAAAAACTGGAGGAAAAGCTGATTTCTGTGGAAGAGGCAATTACCCGGTACGGGGAATGTCTGGAAAAACTGAAAAATGAAAAAAAGGAGATTGAGGAAGAGCTGGAGCGGCTGGAAATTGCAGAGCTCTCGGCAATTTTAAGAGAAAAGCATCTTTCTGTTAATGATGTGAAAGTCATGGTAAACCAGGCAGGGTGAGAAATCACTCTCCTGGTTTTTTACTTATGGGTAAAAACTGCAAGAATTCTTTAGTGGAAAATTTTGCTGTCCTGTGGTATTCTGAAGGAAGAAGAAAGAAAGGACTGTATAGAGATGAATCAATGGAACAAATATTTAAAGCGGGCTTCACAGGCGGCAGCAGGCGGGGCCCTGGTTCTGGCTGTTATGGTGTTTCCTGTATATGCGGATACGGTGTATGTGAAGGCTGACTCGCTGAATTACAGAAGCGGCCCGTCCCTGGAAAGCAGTGTCTTGGGGACTCTGAGGCTGGGAACAAAGGTGGAACGGACCGAAAATAACGGGGAATGGAGTTCGGTGGAGGTGAACGGCAGGACATGCTATGTGGCCAGCCGATACCTTTCTGGTCAGGCACCTGCCATGGGGCAAAAGGCGGCGGATTCCGGAAAAGCAGTCTTACAGGCCCCGGAGGAAAGTCCCTATGTGGACAAGTCGTGGAATGTGACTTTAAAAAGTGAGTATGCCTATGGTTCCTTTTCGAAAATAAACAGCGGGTCTGCCATTTACTATCAAAATGGAAGAGAAAACCGAAAGGGAAAGACTGTCTGCGTCAATGCGGGCCATGGAACGAAGGGAGGTGGCTCTGTAAAGACCCAGTGCCATCCCGACGGCAGCGCCAAGGTCACAGGAGGGACCACAAATGCGGGAGCTGTCACGGCTGTGGCCGTTTCATCCGGCATGACTTTTTCTGATGGAACAGCAGAGAGTGCTGTGACTCTACAGATGGCGAAGATACTGAAGAACAGACTGCTGGAAGAGGGATATGATGTACTTATGATCCGGGAAGAAAGTGATGTGCAGCTTGACAATGTGGCCAGAACCGTGATTGCCAATAACAATGCAGACATTCATCTGGCTCTTCACTGGGACTCCACAGAGAAAGATAAGGGATGCTTTTTCATGAGCGTTCCAGGCAGCAAGACATACAGGGCTATGGAACCGGTGGCCAGCCACTGGCAGTCCCATAATGCCCTGGGAACCAGCTTGATTGAGGGGCTTAAGACGGCCGGAAACAAAATTTTTTCTTCCGGAGCCATGGAAATGGATTTAACCCAGACCTCCTATTCCACCATTCCCAGCGTGGATATTGAACTGGGGGACAAAGCTTCCTCCCATACAGATGCGGTGTTAGAAAAGCTGGCAGAGGGTCTGGTCATGGGGGTGAACCAGTATTTTGATTCGGCGGCCGGAGCGAAGTAAAAACGTAATTTTAATGTTGTGGATATCTGCATGAAGCAAAGCTTATAGAGTGGTATTGCTCTCCTTAAAAGTTGGGGGCTGGGCTTTACAGCCCAACCCCTCGCTTTTTCAGCTCCCACTCATGGTAGGGTGCACCGCTTTTTCAGTTCCCACTTGTGGCAGGGTACTCCGCTTTTTGGGTATTTCTACCCTTTGTTATTATACCACCAGTTTACAACTTTTTGAAAAATAAAAT
>CANRXD010000189.1 GCA_947643685.1 uncultured Clostridium sp.
ATGACCTCCATTCTGGGATTCCTGATTCTGGTGGGAACGGTTGTAAATAATGGGAGCACATTGACGCACTTTTGGGCGATTTAAAAGAAAGAGAGCGGCAGGTGATTGTTTTACGGTTTGGTCTGGAGGACGGTCATCCAAGAACATTGGAAGAAGTTGGCAAGGAGTTCAACGTTACAAGGGAGCGGATCCGTCAGATTGAAGCTAAGGCTCTTAGAAAGCTTAGAAATCCTGTCCGCAGCAAGCGGATTCGGGATTTCCTGTAAACGGAAACAGGAGAGGACAGCAGGAGAAAATCCGGCTGTCTTTTTTCTGGACCTGGAGAGTTCGCAAAATGGAAGCCGGATTTACGGTTTTTTACATAAGTGCGGAGGAGAATACGTTGAATAAGAGAAATTACCAGAAAGAACTGGATAAAATCATTGACCGGCTGGGGCAGGAGAAGCGTGTTCCGACGCTTTTTCTCCATAGCTGCTGTGCACCGTGCAGCAGCTACGTACTGGAATATCTGTCCCGGTATTTTGCCATTACGGTTTTTTATTACAATCCCAATATCAGTCCGGCTTCCGAGTATGAGGCCAGAGTCAGGGAACAGGAGAGGCTGATTAAAGAAATGAATGAAGAATTCAGGGGGGACGGTAAAAGGCATGAAATTCACTTTTTAAAAGGAGAATACCATCCTGAGGTATTTTATGAGGCCGTGAAGGGACTGGAACAGGAACCGGAGGGAGGGAAACGCTGTACGGAATGTTTCAGACTGCGGCTTTATGAGGCGGCGCGGCTGGCAAAGGAAGGCGGATATGATTTCTTTACCACCACCCTCACGATCAGCCCGCAAAAGGACGCGGACCGTCTTAATGCCATCGGTGAGGCGGCGGCAGAGGCGTATGGAGTTTCCTGCCTGAATTCTGATTTTAAAAAGAGGAATGGGTATAAGCGTTCCACAGAGTTGTCAGGAGAGCATAAGCTTTACCGGCAGAATTACTGTGGCTGTGTCTTTTCGAAGCAAAACAGCTGCCTTGACATTGATGGAAATCTATTATAGAATGCTAAAAGGGAAGGGAGTGTGGTCTAATGAAATCAAGAAAGATACAAGTGGTAAATCCGTCCGGCCTGCATCTTCGTCCGGCGGGGCTGTTATGCCAGACATCCATGAAGTTTAAGTCAAAAATTTCCATTTTATTTCAGGATAACGAGATCAATGCCAAAAGTGTACTCAATGTCATGGCTTCCGGCATCAAATGCGGATCTGAAATTGAAGTGCAGTGTACAGGTGATGATGAAGAAGAGGCTCTGGAAGCAGTATGCAGTCTGATTTCCACAGGGCTTAAAGAGTAGGAGGGAATGAATTATGAGTGAACCGGAAAACTGTACTCATGACTGCGGCAGCTGTTCCGCAAACTGTGACAGCAGAAAGATGGATAAATCCAGTTTCCTGGAGAAATTAAGTGAAGGAAGCTCCGTGAAAAAGGTGATTGGAGTTGTCAGCGGAAAAGGCGGCGTTGGGAAATCTCTGGTGACTTCGCTGATGGCCTGCCGGATGCGGGCAAAAAATTACAGGGTGGGAATCCTGGACGCGGATATTACCGGTCCGTCTATTCCCAGGGCGTTCGGAATACATGGAATGGCAGGAGTGAATCCGGAAGGAACTCTTTTAATGCCGGCGGTCACTGCCACGGGAATTGAAATTATTTCTTCCAATATGGTACTGGAGCATGAAACAGATCCGGTGATCTGGAGAGGTCCGGTGATCGCGGGTGCTGTGAAACAGTTTTGGGGTGAGACTCTCTGGGAGAATATTGATTATATGTTTGTGGATATGCCTCCGGGAACCGGGGATGTACCCCTTACGGTGTTCCAGTCCCTTCCTGTTGACGGAATTATCATCGTAACCTCTCCCCAGGAGCTGGTTTCCATGATTGTGGGAAAGGCTGTCAATATGGCAAAGAAGATGGATATTCCGATTCTTGGTCTGGTGGAAAACATGAGCTATCTGGAATGTCCGGACTGTGGAAAGAGGATTTTCCTTTTTGGTGAAAGCAAAGTAAAAGCAGTGGCAGAGGAATACGACATTCCTGTACTGGCCAGGATTCCCATTCGTCCGGAAATCGCAAGGGCCATGGACGAGGGCGTTGTGGAATATGTGGAGTCCGGTTTCCTGGATAAGGCTGCAGCCGTCGTGGAAGATATCTGAATATGCATGTAATGCCCGCAGGTGCCGGAAAAGTTTTGGTGCCGGCGGGTTTTTCGCGCAATCGAGAGGCCTTTAAAAAGGAAGGGGATGATTCCATGAAGGTCAGGTTTGATACGATGCTTACGGCAGCCGAAAAAATCCACGTGGGGATTCTGAAAATGCTGACTTTTTTCCTGACGCTTACCCTGTGGGGAATGCCGATTTTAAACGCAGTTGGGTTATATCAGGTAATCCGGTATGGAATCCGTCCGGCCGGAATTGCGGTCTGGATTGGATGTTTTCTGATTTACCTGTTGTTTCTTCTGCTCCTTGGCTGGATGTGTATCCTGTGCCGGAGACTGCGGATTATGAAACGTTTTCTGGTGTGGATGTTCTTGTGGGTTCCGATTTTAAATTACGGGCTCGCCATTTATGTGAGAGGACTGGCCAGACAGGAAATAGACCATACTCTTTATAAAATCAGTCTGGACAATGTGCGCGTGGAGCAGAGGATCTGCAATACCAGGTATCCGCTTCTTCTGGTCCATGGAGTGGGATTCAGGGACTTTCATTACTTTAATTACTGGGGACGGATTCCCGGGGTTTTGAAAAGAAACGGAGCCAGAGTCTATTACGGTCATCAGGAAGCCTGGGGAACGGTTGAGGAGAACGGACAGATATTAAAGGATAAAATTTATGAAATACTGAAAGAAACCGGGGCGGAACGTGTGAATCTTATCGCCCATTCCAAGGGCGGCCTGGATTCCAGATATCTCATAAGCGGACTTCACATGGCTCCTTATGTGGCCTCACTGACCACAATCAGCACTCCTCACAGGGGTTCTATGCTGGTGGATGCCTTAATGAAGCTGCCGGATGGAATTTACCGGAGAATATGCAGTTGGATTGATGTGTATTTTAAAAGTCTGGGAGACAAAATCCCCAATGCCTATGTGGCAAGCAGGCAGCTTTCCTGTGCCTATGCCAGAGAATTTAATGAGCGGTATCCGGATATGCCGGGAGTCTGGTACCAAAGCTATGCAAGTCTTATGAAGCATGGATTCAGCAGTAAGCTTCTCTGCATTCCCTACTGGATATTAAAGGCTTTGGATGCGGAAAATGACGGTCTGGTCACAGAGGAGTCGGCACGCTGGACAAACTTTAAAGGAACCATAAGAAACACATATCTCCGGGGAATCTCTCACGGCGACATGATTGACCTGACAAGAGAGGATTACAGAGGGTTTGATGTGCTGGAGTTTTACATAGAAGTGGTGAGGGGATTAAAAGAGAGGGGATTGTAATTATATATACAATAGATGATATTTATTCTTTGCCAGATGGTGAGAGGGCAGAGTTGATTGATGGAAAAATCTATTATATGGCTCCGCCAAAGAGAATACACCAAAAACTGGTTTCTCAGCTTACAAAAATAATTGGAAATTATATTGATTCTGGAGATGGAGAATGTGAAGTTTATCCGGCTCCATTTGCTGTTTTTTTAAGTGCTGACGATAAAACTTATGTAGAGCCGGATGTTTCCGTGATCTGCAATAAAAATAAATTGAATGACTATGGGTGTCACGGAGCACCTGACTGGATCATTGAGATTGTATCTCCTGGAACAGAGCGAATGGACTATGATATAAAACTTTTTAAATATCGTTCTGCAAAGGTAAGAGAGTATTGGATTATCAATCCTTCCAAACAAACAGTCATGGTTTACGATTTTGAACACGGACTGAATACAAAACAATACTCTTTTAATGATACAATACCTGTATGTATTTATCAGGATTTAGAGATTAATATTGCAGATTTATTGTAACAGTTCAGCCTGTCTGAACTGTTATAAAAGATGAAAAAGTGGAGTTTCAGGACATACAAGGAAATTGGAAGGTAAAGGACAATCAGGGAGAAACCGGCCGTATTATTCAGCCAGTTCCTCCCATTTTTCATAGAGCGATTCCAGTTTTCCTGCAATGGTTTCTTTTTCCTGGTTCAGTTCCATAAGCCTTGCCACATCGGTAAAAATTTCTTCTTCGCAGAGAAGAGCATCAATTTCACCGTTTCTGGTTTCCAGTGAGTGGATTTCCTCCTCCACCTTCTTTAAGTCGTTCTGGCGTTTTCGGATACGGGCCTGTTCCTCTTTCTGAGCCTTCCAGTCCAGCTTTTCCTCTGAGGGCTTTGGCCCGGAAGAAATGTCCGGTACAGTCCGGGAATGGACATGGGCGGCCATCATGTCATCGTGCTTTTCCAGATAATAGTCATAGTTGCCGATGTAATTTAAAAGCTGATTGTTGGTTAAATCAAGGATTCTTGTGGCGGTCCGGTTGATGAAATAGCGGTCATGGGACACATAGAGGATGGTGCCGCCGTAGTGGCTTAAAGCATTTTCCAGAATTTCCT
>CANRXD010000190.1 GCA_947643685.1 uncultured Clostridium sp.
GCATCATGGTGGTCATAGAGTTCACCGGTGGTAAAGGAGGCGATGCTCTCATTGTACAGGGAGTAGGGAGAGGTGGTCCCCTGTCTGATCATGTTGCCTTTATAAAGCTTCATCCTGCAGTCGCCGGTCACGTACTGCTGTGTGGATTCCACGAAAGCCTGGAGAGCTTCCCGCAGGGGGCTGAACCATTTTGCGGAATAAACCACATCAGCGAATTCGTTGTCGATATTCTTTTTATATTTTAAAGTTTCCTTGTCCAGAATCAGTTCTTCCAGCTGCTTGTGCGCTTCGATTAAGATGGTTCCTCCGGGAGTCTCGTAAACGCCGCGGGATTTCATACCAACCATGCGGTTTTCCACAATATCGGTAATTCCGACTCCATGCTGCCCGCCCAGTTCATTGAGTTTTTCAAGAAGTGCAGAAAATTTCATCTTTTGGCCGTTTAATGCAACCGGAACTCCCTTTTCAAAAGAAATGGTCAATTCAACCCCTTCCTCGGGAGCCTTCTCAGGAGTCACACCAAGAACCAGCATATGCTCAAAGTTGGGTGCCTGGGCCGGATCCTCCAGCTCCAGTCCCTCATGGCTGATGTGCCAGATGTTGCGGTCACGGCTGTAACTGTTGTCAGCCTTAAAGGGAAGGTCAATATGATGTGCGGCACAGTATTCAAGCTCTTCTTCACGGGACCTGATATTCCAGGTTCTCCAGGGAGCGATGATCTTCATTTCAGGAGCCAGTGCCTTGATTCCCAGCTCGAAACGTACCTGATCGTTTCCTTTTCCTGTGGCACCATGACAGATGGCGACGGCGCCTTCTTTTTTTGCGATGTCCACCAGGATTTTAGCGATCAGCGGACGGGCCATGGCAGTGCCGATTAAGTATTTGTTTTCATAGGTGGCGTTTGCCTTTACACAGGGAGCGATATATTCATCGCAGAATTCATCGGTGACATGTTCAATATAAAGCTTGGAAGCGCCGCAGTATTTTGCCCTTTCTTCCAGACCATCCAGTTCATTTCCCTGTCCAACATCAATGCAGACACAGATAACTTCATAATCATAATTTTCCTGTAACCACGGAATCAGTACGGTGGTGTCGAGGCCGCCGGAATATGCTAAAATGACCTTTTCTTTCATAATGTTTCTCCTCCAGTTTTATCGCGAATGGTTTTTCATGCCACATAAATATACAACTGTGTTTCCGAAAAGTCAAGAGAGAAATGAATTTTTATTAAATATTTCGTATAATATACATTTTGACTCAGATAGGTCTGCGTGGGGCCTGCCCTGGTAAAGTGAGGGCATTCACCGTGCTGGCCGTACGAAAGCGCAGTGGCCGTATGCAGTAACAGTTCAGGGGCTATCCGGGCTGTTATCAGTATACACAAAGCCGGCTGCACGAATAATGCAGCCGGCCTGTTGGGAAAGCTTTTTAACTTTTCTATTCAACCTCCACCAGTTCATATTCTCTGGAACCGATGCCAAGTTTGGCGGCGGTCTCCACAGTGTGGACACCGTTTCTGGATTCAATTCTTTCCAGCAGATGGTCTCTTCCGGGGTCATCTGCTTTATAAACCAGATCCAGACAGGCCTGGTCGATAGCAACCGGATCCAGAGATACAAGGATTCCAATGTCTTTCATGCAGGGATCTTCTGCAACGGCACAGCAGTCGCAGTCCACGGACATGTTTTTCATTACGTTTACATATACGATGTTTCCCTTGAAATAATTTACAACAGAGGCGGCCGCATCGGCCATGGACTCAAGGAAAGAGTCGTGGTCGGCAGTCCAGATTTTTTCCGGTTCACCGGCTCCGTGGATATATGCCTTTCCGAAGGAAGAGGCAATGCCGATGGAAAGCTGCTTTAAGGCTCCGCCATAGCCACCCATGGGATGGCCCTTAAAATGGGACAATACCACCATGGAATCATAGTTCGCAAGATTTTTTCCCACATAGTTCTTTTTGATGACAATCCCGTTGGGAATTTCAAGCTCCAGATCCGGACCTTCCGCATCCAGCAGATCCACATTGAAAATATCAGACCATCCGTGAACCTTAAGGGTTTTTAAGTGCTTTTTGGTAGTGTTTCTCTCCCCCTCATAGGCAGTATTGCATTCTACGACCGTTCCGTTCACATGTTCAATAATGGGTTTCCAGAAGCCGGGTCTTAAGAAGTTCTGGTTTCCTACTTCTCCGGAGTGCAGCTTAACCGCTGCCTTTCCATCAGGCTTTTTTCCGGCCATATCGTAAAGCTCTACTACTTTTTCGGGAGTGATAGTTCTGGAAAAATATACTTTCGGTGCCATTTGTTTCCTCCTTATTCAGCATATTTGGATACCTCTATTGTAACAATGATTCCTATGCTGCGTCAAGTGGGCGGACCGCCAAAATAACCGAAAAAAATCATCAAAGGGGTTACTATCAGGGAGGGAATATGGTAGAATGTCGTCAGACATTCTACCAGCGCCAATTCGCGTCCGTCCGAAGGACGGACAAAATTCCTGTGCGAATTGAGTGCATCCAGCGGAGCATGGCATGTCGAAGACATGACAGAATGTCGTCAGACATTCTACCAACGCCGATTCGCGGCAGGTCAAAGACCGGACAAATTCCTGTGTGAATCGTGTGGATCCAGCGGAGCATGGCATGTCGAAGACATGACAGAATGTCGTCAGACATTCTACCTATATGGAGGAAAAAATGAACTGGAAAAAGGAATTCGGGCGCGGACTTAAAGATGGATTGCCTATTTGCCTGGGATATATTCCGGTGGCCTTTACCTTTGGATTTATTGCGGTTTCCGGCGGTTTGCCTGTGTGGGCGGCGTTTTTGATTTCTTTAACGAATCTTACCAGTGCGGGCCAGTTTGCAGGAACCAATTTAATTCTTCTGGGGGCTGGATATGTGGAAATTGGGCTGACTACCTTTGTGATTAATATCCGGTATATGTTAATGTCTCTGTCACTGACCCAGAAGATTGAGAAGACGATGGGAACTCTGAAACGTATGCTCTTCGGGTTTGCGGTGACGGATGAAATTTTTGTGGTGGCTTCCTTAAAACCCGGAACTCTGAGGGCGGTATATCTTTTCGGCCTGATTCTTCCGCCGATTGCCGGCTGGAATCTGGGAACGGTTCTGGGGGCATGTATTTCATCGGTGCTGCCTGCGGCTCTTCAGAATGCCATGGGAATCGCTTTATATGGCATGTTCATTGCACTGATTGTTCCGGCTGCCAGGGATTCGGTCCATGTGCTTGTAATCATACTGATTGCGGTTTTTGCAAATTGTATATTAAAATATATTCCCGTATTTTCCTTTATTTCTTCAGGATTCAGGATTATTCTGTCCACTTTGGCCGGGGCCGGGTGTGGTGCGGCGCTGTTTCCGAAGGACCATACGGAATATGTGACAAATGAGGTGGAATGATATGGATATGATGCGGATTATCACCTGCATTTTTATTATGGCGCTGGTGACATATATTCCCAGAGTGGTGCCGCTTACGGTGTTCAGAAAACAGATTCGTTCGCGATATTTACGGTCATTTCTGGATTATACGCCCTATGCAGTTTTAGGGGCTATGACCTTTCCTGATGTATTTTTATCAACAGGAAGCCTTTATTCGGCTCTGGCGGGAACAGCAGTGGCATTGATACTCAGTTATTACAGAAAGGGCCTGGTCACAGTGGCGTGCTCAGCTATTGTGGTTGTTTATATAGTTGAGATGGTAATTGTTCCATAAAAAATCGAGCCGGAAAGTAAAAATCCTTTTACATTTCATTCGGGGCGGCCCTGACAAGTGCCACTGGCGCTTAGGGCCGGCAGAGCGGATTTTAAATGGATTTCTGCATGTAAATGTGAAGGTACAAAACAGTTTCATGAGACGATTTTATAGGGCACAGGCCGGGGATGGAAAAAAGGTTTGTGACCGGAGAGGAGGACCATATGGAAGAATGGAATGGATATCTGGAGGCACTGGCATCAAAGGCACCTGTGCCGGGAGGCGGAGGCGCTTCTGCTGTCTGTGGAGCGCTGGGGGCTGCTTTGGGTGAGATGGTTGGAAATCTGACCACAGGAAAGAAAAAGTATCTTCAGTGGGAGGAGGAAGTGCAAAAGTGCCTTGGAGAACTGAAAGACTCCAGAAACCGTTTTCTTTTTTTGTCGGCAGAGGATGCCAGGGTATTTGAGCCGCTTTCCCGGGCATACGGTATGAAGGTGGAGACAGATGAGGAGCGGAGAGAAAAGGAAAAGTATATGGAGGGGTGTCTGAATGAGGCGGCGGCAGTTCCTCTTAAAATTATGGAGGAATGCATGAAAGCCATGGAACCTGTGGAGCTTTTGGCGCTTCATGGAAGCCGCCTGGCGGTCAGTGATGCCGGAGTGGGGATTCAGTTTTTGCGTTCTGCCTTGCTGGGGGCTGTGATGAATGTATATATTAATACGAAGCTGATGAAAAACCGGGAGCAGGCAGAGCGCTTGAATCAAATGGCAGATCAGTTTGTGAAAGAAGGAACGGAACGGGCAGACCGGATTTATGGAATTG
>CANRXD010000191.1 GCA_947643685.1 uncultured Clostridium sp.
CGCCATTGTGAGGGTGGACGCGGCCGATTACAACGAATACCGAAAGCGCGTGGATTATCTGTACGAAATCTGCAAAAAGAATGGGTTGGAACTCGATCAGCAGAACCGGAACCCGTCCAGGCTTTCCCGGATGCCGGGGGCGATTCGGGGAAATAAGAAACAGTTTCTGATTGATACAAATATAGGGAAGGCCAACTGGAATGAATGGAAAGAGTGGGTGGAGTCTGTAAACGATGATCTGCCGGATCCGGAAAACCTCCTGGAAGCCTGGGATCATATGCCAGAACTAGCCCCCAGTCTGATTAATGGAGTTTTAAGGCAGGGCCACAAGATGCTTCTTGCAGGCCCATCCAAAGCTGGGAAGTCTTTTCTACAGATTGAATTATGCATCGCCATTGCAGAAGGGCGCAAATGGCTCTCCTGGCCATGTACGAAGGGAAAAATCTTGTATGTAAATCTGGAACTGGATCCGGCAAGCTGCCTGCACCGGTTCAGGGATGTATATGCGGCTTTGGGCTGGACTCCGGATAATCTGGAGAATATTGATATCTGGAACTTAAGAGGAAAGTCCAAGCCAATGGATAAGCTGGCCCCAATGCTCATCCGAAGAGCAGCCAAAAAGAATTACATCGCGGTGGTGATTGATCCGATTTATAAGGTCATTACCGGAGACGAAAACAGTGCGGACCAGATGGCAAACTTCTGTAACCAGTTTGACCGGGTGTGTACGGATCTGGGCGTGGCTGTGATCTATTGTCATCATCACAGTAAGGGCGCCCAGGGCTCAAAAAAGTCCATGGACCGGGCATCCGGTTCGGGCGTATTCGCCAGGGATCCGGATGCGCTTCTGGATCTAATCGAGCTGGAGCTCTCTGAGGATGTATTAAAGCAGGAGGAAAACAGGGCTGTCTGTGCGGCCTGTAAGCTGTATCTGGACAGTCTTAAGTGGGAGGATGACCTTTCCCAGGATGATCTGTTAAGCAGCCATCAGATGTTAAGCTACTGTGAAAACAAGCTGGATACATGGCAGTTCCAGGCCGTACAGAGGCTTGTGGATGAGGCCAGGGAAGCGGCCCGGAAGAAGAGCGCCTGGAGGATCGAGGGGACACTCCGGGAGTTTCCGAAGTTTCCGCCGGTAAACTTATGGTTCCAGTATCCGATCCACCAGGTAGATGAGAGCGGCGTGCTTGGAGATATTGAACCGGAACGGGAGCAGGCGCCGTGGAAGAAGGGCGCTGCAAAGAATAAAAAGAAGGCCGGAGAACGGAAAGAGGACCGGAAAAAATCATTAGAGGAAGCCATTGAGGGAAGCAATTTTGGCGATGCCCCGACCGTTGAAGAGGTGGCTAAATTCCTTGGAATTTCCGAACGCTCTGTGAGAGGCTGGACAAAGGAGCATGGCGGATATGTGGTGGAAGACGGAGTTATCCACAAAAAGTAAACACGGGAAAGACACAAGCTTTCAGCCTTCCCCGCCGAGCCGGATATGTAGGAAAGACTGAAAAATAAGACATTCCCCTCTACATAACAGTGTGGGAAAGACTGCAAATTCAGACATCCCCGTCAAAGCTTTTACACGGGAAAGACTGAAAAATAAGACTTCCCCGTCAGAAGTCAGATGGAGGGAAAGACATAATTTTAAGACATTCCCGTCAATGGGCCGGAGTGAGGGAAAGACTGAAATTTATGTCTTTCCCGGTGGCGGGGAAGACTGTACCCTAAAGGGTAAATATTTTCCCCCGCATTCGCGTGGTCCCGGGGGTAGGAATGGACGGGCTGAAAGCAGAGCCCGCCCGTTCCCTTCCCCCTCCCCGAGGACAAGGCAGGAAAACAGAAGAACAAGAAATTCTATACGTTAAGGTGGTGAAGTGATGACGGAATTTTTCATGGCAATGGTTCCGCCGACCTGTACGAAGCAGGAGCACAAAGTGGCTGTGATTCATGGCAAGCCGGTATTCTATGACCCGCCGGAAGTAATGGCGGCTCGTCAGAAACTTATTGGGTACCTGATGCAGCATAAACCCAGAAAACGGTATGAATGTGGAGTCAGGTTGATTGTGAAATGGTGTTTTCCCAGGGGAGAGCATCCGGATGGGGAATATCGGATCACAAAACCGGATACGGATAATCTCCAGAAGCTGTTAAAGGACTGTATGACAGCCTGTGGATTCTGGAAGGATGATGCGCTGGTAGCATCAGAGATCGTGGAGAAGTTCTGGGCGGAGATTCCAGGAATTTATGTAAAGGTGGAGAGCTTATGACAGATGATGAGGCGGCAAGGGCCTGTAAGGATATTTATAACGGCTTTTGGTTGAAATGGAGACGCCGGCGGCTGAACCGGCATTCCCCGGAATGGGATGCGATATATGGGGAGGTCCGGATTTTGTGCGAGAGATATTCGTTTCCGCTGGCGAGGGGGATGATAAGGGCTTTCCTGGAAGAATTGGAAGAGAGAGTAAGGGAGCAGGAAGGGGGGTAAAAATGGAGCTGGAGAGAAAGGAACCGAAAGAACCATGTAAAAGCTGCCCGAAGGCAGATTGGATCGATATGTATGGTGTAATGATATATGGCTGTGATATGAGTCATTGTATTATGGGCGACAAAGAATTTGAGGAGTAGGAGGAAGTAGATAATCCGCGGTAAATGGGTGTCCACCCGATGAAAAAGGATTATGATGACAGAAGTTCAGAAAAAACTGGCAGAAGAAAATATCAGGCTGGCTTATTATGTGGCGAGCAGGAGCATGGTTCCGATGGAGAATGAGGAGAAGGTGTCTCTGGCATTACTGGGACTTGCCAAAGCAGCGGAAAGGTATGACCCGGAATGCAAAGTTAAATTTGCAACCTTCGCCACGGTTGTTATGAGAAATGAGATTCTGATGGGGTACCGGAAGGAACGTAAGCATCTGGGGCTTATACATTTCGGGGATTTGGTTGGTCCGGATGACGGAGGGATTTGTCTGGAAGATATGCTGCCGGATAAAAAGCAGTTTACAAGAGAGTTGGAAGGACTGCTGGACTGCAGGGCAGCGATTGAAAACATGGACAGGGCGCTTTTCGGAATGGAGCAGAAGCTGTTCCGGGAGCTTATCCGGGATCCGGGGAGGGCGCAGAGTGACTATGCAGAGAAACTTGGATGCAGCCAGTCTCATGTATCAAGGTGTTTGAGAAAAATCAGGGGAAAGATCAGGAGGGAGTTATGTTTGTAAAGCAGATCGATATGAAGACAGCATTTGAACTGGCTTCCAGGGGAATGGAAATCAAGACAATGGTGCCGATCGGTCCGGGAACCGGATGGATGAGCATGGAACCGGATACGCTGCAGAACATGTTGAGTGATGTTCTTTTCTTTCGTCAGGAACCAGCAATGGAAGTGCTTATGGTGAAAGCGGAGATGGAGGGACCTGCTCCCGGCAAAGAGGAAGGAGCGGCTGGGGGAATCGCCCTCAACAGACCTCCGGCTTTATGGGTGCCGGTGCCAAACGGAAAAAGACAGTATGGAGAAGTTTCTGGCGCCTCAGAAGGCCGGATTGGGCACGAAGAAGAACGCGGACGAGCTGGAGAACAGCGAAGGCAGCATGTTCAATTACCTGAAGAAGATGGAGGGAGAAGCCAGTGAAGAAGATAAAACTGTTTCTCGGGAGACTGACTGAGTAGGAAGATACCGGGCTGATTCCGCAGAGATACTGAAAGAGTACCCAGAATGAGAGAATCCGAATGTGGTTGCCAGGCCCCTATTTTGCAGGGAACTAAGATTTTGCGCTGATCGGGGGAAGTAGAGGCATAAAGCCTCTATTCCCCATCAGGGCCATTATGGCATTCGCGGGTCGATTTGGGAGCTGGTTCTGCCGGCGTAACGATATGGCTTCCATCACGGTATGGCTCAACATCGATTTCCGGGATATCGCCATCGCCATATCGGTCAGTATTAGATGGATTATACTGCATGTGATCACCTCCAGAGATAGTATGAGTAGTTTGAGAAAAATGTATGAGGAGGAATTATATTGCATAAAAACGAAGAGGGTTATCCGGATCCGACAGCGGGTGCTGCCATTCGGAGAGCAGATCGGCCGCCGGAGAATGTAATAAACTTCAGGAGGGCCATGAGGCTGATGTGCAAGCTCTGCCGTGTCAGGGTATTGGGAAAAATAACAGTAGTGGATGAAAAAGGCAGACGGTGGTGATATGTGGCAAAAGGGAGTGAAGACCAGTGGGACAGATTAAGATAACAAGGAAATTGCTTGACAACTACCGAAAATATCGACGGGAGATTCCCCTTCTGGAATATGAATTAAATGAACTCTGGATGACGGATAAAGGAATGGGAAACAGCACGATTTTAGATTATCAGACTGGTTTTCCGCGGCCGCAGAGTGTTGTGGGGTTCGATGGTGAACAGTATCGAAGACGGAAAGCGGCATTGCAGGCCAGGAAGAATAATGTAGAAGCGGTTGAAAAGTGGATTGATGCCATTGAGGACGGCCAGACGCGC
>CANRXD010000192.1 GCA_947643685.1 uncultured Clostridium sp.
CGTGGGCGTTTCCAGACCGCAGATCAGGTTTAAAGCCGTGCTTTTTCCGCAGCCGGAGGGACCAAGAAGACTGATGAGCTGCCCGTCGGGACATTCAAAGGAAAAGTGATCCACCGCCACCACGTCTTTCGGCCCCTTTTTATTCCGGCCCGGAAATTTTTTTGTAAGATTTTCTAGGACAATTTTCATATGAGTCGTTTCCTTCCTGTCTTCGTATTACCAAGGACCTGAAGGTCAAAATGGTTTTTCGATATTGTATTAGTTGATTTTGTTAAAAATCTGCCGGGTGCTGATGGACAGTTCCCTGGCCGCCGCACTGATATTCCAGCTGGTCTGCCTTAAGGCCCACTCCAGATATTCCCGCTCACTTCTCCGCTTAAACTCCTTCCAGCTGACCAGTTCATGAGTAGAATAGGAAGAAACAGGAGCCATCCGCTTCAAATTGTAAAGAATCGGAATCCCTTCTGTGGTAATTACATGGTTCTGGGACAGCACCACCATCCGGTCCAGAGTATTCTTAAGCTCCCTGATGTTTCCCGGATAATCATAATTCATCAGGAAATCCCAGACTTTATCCTCAATCCGGTCAATGCGGATGCCGTTTTCCTCCTGGGCTTTCTGTAAAAAGAAATGAATCATCCCCTCTAAGTCTTCCTTCCGGTCCCTTAAAGGAGGGATCCGGATTACAATGGTACTGATGCGGTAAAAAAAGTCTTCACGAAAACTGCCGTTTATGACCTCTGTCGGAAGGTCCCGGCTGGTGGCTGTGATCAGGCGGAAATCCAGAATTTTTTTATTGTTTCCCCCAAGCCGTTCAATTTCCTTTGTTTCTATGGCACGCAGAAGCTTCACCTGCGTGGTCAGGCTCACATCGCCAATGGCATCGAGAAATAAAGTTCCGTGGTCTGCAAGCTCAAATTTTCCGATTCGCCGTCTTATGGTGTCGGAAAAAATTCCCGGCTCCATGCCGAAAAGTTCCGGCTCCAGCAGAGACTCCGTGTAAGCGTTGCAGTTTACTGCAACGAAGGCTTTGTCAGCCCGGCGGCTTAAAGCGTGTATATATTGTGCCGCCACATCTTTCCCTACACCAGATTCGCCAATCAGTAATACATTGGCGTTGGAAATGGCCACCCGCCTGCAGTCTGAGAGGGTCCGCGCATAGGCCGCTGATTTTGTATCCATATAATAAGTTGAGGTAAAAGTATTGCTGTCCATCCATTTATTCCTTTCCGTAAGAAGTCCCCGACAGATTTCCGCATTCCTTTTTTTATTTTACAGGAACTTTTTTTCAAAATCAAGAATTTTTTTTCATACTTGATGAAAAAAAAATTAGAAAAAAGCTCTAAGCATCTTTTCTTTTTGTGAAAAGTATGTTAAAGTCTATATATAGAAATTATCAATATTGAGAATTTCTGGAATATAAAAAAAATATGGTTGAAACAGGAATTTCCTGAATCAATAGGGGTGAACAGCATGTATCGGATTATTACCAACAACCCGATGTGCCTGGTAAAATACGGTGACCAGGTACAAATTGAATATCTGGAAGGAAAAGGCTACATGGACGTGCTTTTGACTGTCCGGGATTATATTCAGAAAAGCTGGTGTCTGGAAACGCATCCGATGACGGGAAGCTTGAAACCCAATCAGACTCCTTATAAGTCAGTGATGATATCCAACCGTCCTGTGGACAAAGAGGAATTCTACAATCAGGAGATCACCATTGAAAACGGTATTATGACATGCCGTAAATTTCAGTCCATTCGGAAAACTCCCGACTGGCCTGAAAATCTTCTGGAGGATTTCCAGGCAGTGGATCTTTCGCTGATTGAAGGAGCGATCCAAAAAATCTTGTAGTTTTTTAAGAAAGCGGGGTAGCTAAACAAATGAAACTCGAATTAGGAATCATTCCGATTAACGACATTCAGTTTGGAGCAGAATCCAAGGTGGAAAACGGAACCATCTACGTGAATGCCGACGAGTTGAAAGCCCTTATTCTTGAGGACGAAACACTGAAATCCGTTGAACTTGATATCGCAAAACCGGGCGAGAGCGTTCGCATCATGCCGGTTAAGGACGTTATCGAGCCTCGTGTAAAGGTAAACGGTGAAGGTGCTATGTTCCCGGGAATGATCTCCAAGGTGGCTCCGGTGGGAAGCGGACGTACAAACGTACTTCGCGGCAGCGCCGTTGTTACAACCGGTAAGATCGTGGGCTTCCAGGAAGGCATTATCGACATGACTGGGGAGGGCTCCAAGTACACACCGTTCTCCAAGCTCAATAACCTTGTGGTTATCTGTGAGCCGGTTGACGGACTTGCAAAACATGCTCATGAAAAAGCCGTTCGTATGGCAGGCTTAAAGGCTGCTGACTACATCGGCAAGCTGGCAAAGGATATCGAGGCAAAAGAGGTTGAGACTTACGAGACCGTTTCCGTTAAGGAAGGAATTGAAAAGTGGCCGAATCTGCCGAGAGTTGCTTATGTTCTTATGCTTCAGAGCCAGGGACTTATGCATGACACCTATGTTTACGGCGTGGATGCAAAGCAGTCTCTTTCCACAATCATTATGCCGACCGAGATCATGGACGGCGCAATCGTAAGCGGAAACTGCGTATCTGCATGTGACAAGAACACAACCTACCATCACCTGAACAACCCGGTTATCAAAGACCTGTTCGCTCAGCATGGAAAGACTTTAAACTTTGTTGGTGTAATCATCACTAACGAGAATGTATATCTGGCAGATAAGATGCGTTCTTCTGACTGGTCCGCAAAGCTTTGCGAGTGGCTTGGTCTTGACGGCGCTATCGTATCTCAGGAAGGTTTCGGTAACCCGGATACAGACCTGATTATGAACTGCAAGAAGATTGAGGGCAAGGGCGTTAAGACTGTAATCATCACCGATGAGTACGCCGGACGCGACGGCGCTTCCCAGTCCTTAGCCGATGCAGATGCAGCAGCTAACGCAGTAGTAACAGGTGGTAACGCAAATGAAGTAATCCATCTTCCGAAGATGGACAAGGTAATCGGATATCCGGAAGTTGCGGATATCATCGCTGGTGGATTTGACGGAAGCCTTCAGGCCGACGGTTCCATCATTGCCGAGCTTCAGGTTATTACAGGCGCCACCAACGAGATGGGCTTCAACCCGTTAAGTGCCAGATAATTTAGGAGGAAATGATGTCGAAGTTAAGAGTTGTTCATTATATTAATCAGTTCTTCGCCAACATCGGTGGCGAGGAAAAAGCTGATTACCAGCCGGAGCTTCGTGAAGGCGTAGTTGGACCTGGTATGGCCTTCAATCAGAGCTTTGGCGAGGAAGCAGAAATCGTTGCTACAGTTATCTGTGGTGACTCCTACTTCAACGAGAACGTAGATTCTGCTACCGCTACCGTTCTTGATATGATCAAGAGCCAGAAGCCTGACCTGGTAATCTGCGGACCGGCTTTCAACGCCGGACGTTACGGCGTAGCCTGCGGTACCGTGGCTGCCGCCGTTAAGAAAGAGGGCATTCCGGTTATTACCGGTATGTACAAAGAGAACCCGGGCGCTGACATGTTCAAGAAAGAGGTATATATTATCTCCACAAAGAACAGCGCTGCCGGAATGAGAGATGCTGTTAAAAAGATGGCTCCTCTGGCATTAAAGGTTGCCAAGGGCGAGGCTATCGGCGCATCTGCTGAGGAAGGTTACCTTCCCAACGGTATCCGTAAGAACTTCTTCGAGAAGAAACGCGGTGCTGAAAGAGCAGTAGAGATGCTGGTTAAAAAGTTAAACGACAAGGAATTCGAGACTGAGTACGAGATGCCCAGCTTTGACCGTGTTGCTCCTGGTGAGGCAATCAAGGATATGAGCAAGGCTAAAATCGCACTGGTTACCTCCGGCGGTATTGTACCGAAGGGAAACCCGGATCATATCGAGTCCTCCAGTGCTTCCAAGTACGGCCAGTATGATATCGAGGGCGTTACCGACCTGACAGCTGAGACATATGAGACAGCTCACGGCGGATATGACCCGGTATATGCAAATGAAGACGCTGACCGCGTACTTCCGGTTGACGTTATCACAGAAATGATTAAGGAAGGAAAGATCGGCAGCCTTCACAAATACTACTATGCTACCGTTGGTAATGGTACAGCAGTAGCCAATGCGAAGCGTTTTGCAACGGAGATCGGACAGAAGCTGGTTGATGACCATGTTGACGCCGTAATCCTGACCTCCACCTGAGGAACCTGTACTCGTTGCGGTGCAACGATGGTTAAAGCTATTGAAGCTTATGGTATTCCGGTTGTTCATATTGCGACCGTAGTTCCGATTTCCCAGACGGTAGGTGCAAACCGTATTGTTCCTGCTATTGCAATTCCACATCCGTTAGGAAACCCCGCCCTTACTCATGAGGAAGAGAAGGAAATCAGAAGAAAGATCGTAACCAAAGCTCTGGAAGCATTACAGACTCCGGTTG
>CANRXD010000193.1 GCA_947643685.1 uncultured Clostridium sp.
CATCGGGCGGACGCCCGATGCTTCTTGTCCGTCGTAAGGCGGACAAGAAGACGCCCCTCACATGAACCGTAATCAATTAATAAGTATAAAATCAATCTGTCGCATTGGTCTTCCCCCCAAAGCCAGGGAAGACCTTTGTCTGCCAGTGAAAGGAGAACTCCCAGATGGAATTTTTTGTGGTAATGGGAAAGGTCTGGAGTGAGTACAGCACCCTGTTTTTGCATGGTCTTGGTATGACATTGTACATGGGCGCTCTGACCGTAATGATTAGCACCGTATCCGGTTCTTTAATGGCAATGATGCGCCGCAGCAGCTGGGGAATCGGAACGTTTAAGCCTTTAAGCGCCGCTGCTGCCGTTTATGTGGAAGTCATCCGTGGCACGCCGATTCTTCTGCAGCTTTATTTTTTCTATTTTATGCTGCCTCAGTGGCTTCCCTTCATGGATTTAAGCGAATTTGCCTGCGTGATGATTGCCTGCTGTGTAAACTCCACCGCCTATGTGTGTGAGATCGTCCGTGCGGGAATACAGGCTGTGGATATCGGCCAGACGGAAGCCGCCCGTTCCCTTGGCTTAAACGGACGGCAGACCATGCTTCATATTGTCATACCTCAGGCCGTAAAAAATATTCTTCCGGCCCTGTGCAACGAGTTCATCGCCATTGTCAAGGAGACGTCTCTGGCCTCCACTTTCTTTATCGGCGAGCTGATGACCCAGTTTAAGACCATCAACGGCATTACCTTCCGGGTTCTTGAACCGCTTACCATTGTCGGCATTATTTACTTCCTGGTGACATTTGTTCTGTCCAAGCTGATTGCTTTACTGGAAAGGAGGATGAATGCAAGTGAACGCTAATAATGAAATCATCCGTGTGGAGGACTTACATAAATCATTCGGAAGTCTCCAGGTGTTAAAGGGCGTGACGGAGCATGTCTCCAAAGGAGAGGTGGTTTCCATCATCGGACCCTCCGGCGGCGGAAAAAGTACCTTTCTGCGTTGCTTAAATCTTCTGGAAGTGCCCAATTCCGGCCATATTTACTTTGAGGGAGTGGACATCACCGATAAAAACGTGGATATTAACCTGCACCGTCAGAAAATGGGAATGGTATTCCAGCATTTTAATGTGTTCTATAACCTGACCGTTGGCAAAAATATCACCCTGGCTCCGACACTCCTTGGAAAAAAGACCCAGGCGGAGGCCGATGAGATGGCAAAGGAGCTTTTGGACCGGGTCGGTCTTTACGATAAGATCAACCAGTATCCCAAAAAGCTGTCCGGCGGGCAGAAGCAGCGTCTTGCCATTGTGCGTGCCCTGGCCATGGAACCGGATGTGATGTTGTTTGATGAGCCCACGTCGGCCCTGGATCCGGAAATGGTAGGAGAGGTTCTCCATGTTATCAAGGAACTGGTGAAGACCGGAATGACTACTGTAATCGTGACCCATGAAATGGGATTTGCAAAAGAGATTTCTGACCGGGTATTTTTCATGGACGGCGGCATCATAGCCGAAAAGGGCAGTCCCGACGAGGTCTTTAATCATCCCCGGAACCCACGTACACAGGAATTTTTAAGTAAAGTATTATATTAATGGAGGCAGACTATGACGGAAGAAAAGAAAAAGGTTCTAAGCTATATTGATGAAAAGGCAGATGTAATTATTGATGCATCCGACAAGATCTGGGAGTATGCAGAATTGTCCTTAAGAGAGTATAAATCCGGGGATTTGTACGCGAAGGTGTTAAAGGAGGAGGGCTTTGAGGTAGAGCATCCCTTCTGTGGCATTGAGACCGCGTTCCGGGCTTCCTATGGAAGCGGCAAACCGGTGATCGGCATTCTGGCGGAGTATGATGCCCTTACGGGACTCTCCCAGGAGGCAGGCTCCACAGAGAGAAAGGAACTGGTTCCCAATGGAAACGGACATGGCTGCGGTCATAATCTTCTGGGGGCAGGCTCCATGGCAGCCGCCTTTGCCGTGAAGCACTATCTGGAGGAAAAGGGCGAGGGAAGCGGCAAAGTCATCCTTTACGGCTGTCCCGGTGAGGAAGGCGCCGCCACCAAGGCCTTTATGGCAAGAGACGGCGTATTTGCGGAATGTGATGTGGCTCTGACCTGGCATCCCGGCAATGTGAATCAGGTAACTTCCGGAACCTGCAATACCTGTATCCAGACCGAGTACAAGTTTACGGGAATCGCCTCCCATGCGGCAGGGGCTCCGGATAAGGGACGCTCCGCTTTAGACGCCGTGGAGCTTATGAACATCGGCGTGCAATTCTTACGTGAGCATATGCCGGACGGCGCCAGAATCCACTATTCCATCACAGACGCGGGCGGAGATTCTCCCAACGTGGTACAGCCAAGAGCCCAGGTGCTTTATATGGTCCGTTCCGTGTGGGCGAAGGATGCTCTGGCCCTTCAGGAGAGAGTAGATCGGATTGCCCTGGCGGCTTCCATGATGACGGATACAAAAATGGAAAAGAAATTCATTGATGGCTGTTCCAACACCGTTCCCAATAAGGCTCTGGAGACACTGTTATGGGAGAATTTCAACGAAGTGGGCCTTCCCGCCTATACGAAAGAAGAGCTGGCCTATGCAAAGGCGCTCTATGATTCTGTGGAAATGAAGAGCACAGAGCTTCCGGGAGACGCGGTCAGCGAAAGCCAGGAGATTTACGATTTTGTGGACGAAAAGTCCTGCCATGGAACCACTCCCATGAATGAGTTCCTGGTTCCCTACTACTATTCCGAAAAGCAGAGAATGGGCTCCACTGACGTGGGCGATGTGAGCTGGTGCGTCCCCACAGCCCAGATCAATACAGCTACCTATCCGGCCCAGGCCCCGGGACATTCCTGGCAGAACGTATCCTGCGGCCACACCTCCATCGCTCATAAGGGCATGCTGGCAGCCGGAAAGATTCTTGCGGCCACAGCCATAGACTTAATTGAAAAGCCGGAGGCATTGAAGGAAGCAAAGGATGAGTACAAAAAGAAGATGAAACGTTATGGCGGATACTACTGTCCGGTTCCTGAAGGGGCGGTTCCGGTGGTTCCGGGAGAAAAAATGTAACTGTGTCAGCAGGCATGTCCATTAAAAAACAGGAAATGAAAAGCGGCTGTCAGGAATGTGAAATTCCTGGCGGCCGCTTTGATGATGCATTGATACATATGTGGAATCCTGTCCGTATCATAAGAAAGGAAGAATCAGATCGGTGAATTGGGAAGGTCGCTGGCCTTTGGAAGCCCTGATACGTAATTGGCTCTGCGGATCATAATAACGATTCCCAGAATGATAAATACGACACCGATGAGAAACATGACACGTACCGCGTTAAAGCTCACATAGCGGACCACGAGCGGAGTACCGAAGGCCTCGATTTCTGCTTTTGAATATCCCAGCTCTTCCAGATATTCCTGGTAGTAGGTTGCAAGCTTTCCTTCCAGTACCTCCACATTGCCCTCCATGAAAATCGTGGTGGCCGGTTCTGCTCCGGTCTGTAAGAATGTAAAGGTTTCTTCTGACAGTTTGTCCAAAGCGGCGACATCAGCCTGACGGCTCTTTAAACCGATATATCCGTCAGCAATGGGAATCAGATAATAATTGCCGGTTTTCCTGCTGCCGCTTCTGGAGCCGTCTGACCTTTGGGTGTAGCTGCTTTCCGATGCAAAATAATCAAAGGCATAGACAACATTTCCGGCCACATGGGTTCCGGGCTTTACTTCGGTTCCGTTTAACATATCCTCGAAGCTTACTGCCGGTTTGACGGAGACAAGAAAATCGCCGGCTGTCTGATACAATAAGACTCCGCCTATAACAAAAAGTAACAAAACATCACGTCCAAGTCCACTAAAAAGTTTCTTGATATTCAAAGCTTTATCCCCCTTTTATTTTTATGTATCTGGTTTATTTTATCTTTCGCCCTCTCCGGTCAACGCCGAGGGCATCGTTTACGCGGCTCTGGAAAGCCTCTGCAAATGGGATGAATTCCTTTGCCTCTTCCGGCTGCTGGATATTGACCTGGCATTCCTTTCCCATTTTCGTGTTGCTTGCGTCCACAGACAGAATACAGAGATTTTTGGATTCAGGAAAATGAATCTCCAGACGTGCGCTGTTTCCGCCGATATACGAAACGTTTTGCACAGAAAGACACATGGGCTGTGTGTAGACGATCTCCCCCTTCTCCACTCCGATCGGGATGACCCAGAGATGGTCGGTCCGGTCTTTATGGAAACCGACAGCATAGTAGTGATAGATTTCACGGCGAACGCTGCGGCTGCCATAAACCTCTTTGCTGTGGGCATAGGCAGCCGTATACTCATAACCATCGGGAACCAGGTTATTGACCAGTTTTCTGATCTCTCCTTTTTCCTTGCTGTCAACGCCCTTTTTCTCGTCAATGGACACCTTGATATAGAGAACGATGACGGCAATCACGAAGAAAATGA
>CANRXD010000194.1 GCA_947643685.1 uncultured Clostridium sp.
TGATCAGAAAGCTGAATTCCCATTATTACCTCCCAAACCAATGAAAAAGCACTCTCGGAAACTCCGGCTCAGCGGCTGCTGACACCGGTTTCTTTGAAATCATACGTATGGCAGTATAGTACGATTTCGTACTAATGTCAATGGTTTTTATCACGATTCCGGCGATTTTCCGGCGGTTCTGAATGGCCATGTACTGGTATTCATATCTGCACATGAGATCATGCTTCACTGGAGCAGTCCCCGCGGGCTGCCCTGTGACATAAAAAGAACTGCTGCATCCGCAGATCCGCATCTGCTTTTGCACCAGTCCCTTATAAAATTCATTTTCTACTTCCGTATCCCAAACTGCAAAAATTCCTCCATCGACACCGATTTTCCCAGTTTCCCGTACTCATTGCATACACTCTTTACAATATGATACATGGTAACCGGAGAATCACTTCCGGCGGCATCGAACAGGGCATTTAAGATAATGTTCCGGATATATCCGCCGGACAGCTCCACCTCCCTGGCCAGAAGGTCAAAATCAATGGCCTCAAGGGGAACCGAATCCGTAAATCCGTTCTGCCAGATCTCTTTTCTCGTCTCCACGTCCGGGAGCTGGAATTCCACAATATACCGCATTCGCCGTAAAAATGCCTCGTCCATGTTGTTTTTAAGATTTGTGGCCAGAAGAACAAGTCCCTCATGGCGCTCAATCTTCTGAAGCAGGTAGGACACCTCATTATTGGCATATTTATCTTTGGAATCCTTAACCTCGGTGCGCTTTCCGAACAGAGAATCCGCCTCATCGAAAAACAGAATCACGTTGCTTCTGGCGGCATATTCAAATACCTCCTCCAAACGCTTTTCTGTCTCTCCGATGTATTTGTCCACGATCTGGGACAGATCAATGGTATAAAGAGGAAGATGAAGCTCTGCCGAGAGCACATTGGCCGCCATGGTTTTTCCGGTTCCCGGAGGTCCGCAAAACAGAGCGGTAATCCCTCTGCCATAAGGATACTTCCGTTCCATATCCCATTCATCATATACCTTTCTGCTGTAAAGCACATGACCCATGATATTTGAAAGAATTTCTTTCTTATCCGGCTCCAGCTTAAGATCCTCCATGGTATAGGGAACGTCCACATGGCCCAGGGTTCCGTTTCTCGGTATGCCGCGGACCTCTGTCCCAAGTTCCGCGATCAGACGGTCCATATCCCGTTTCGTTTCCGGGAGCTTCGTATATTCCAGCCCATAGAAAATTTTCCGGATATCTCCGGGATTCAGGCGGTATCTGATTCCGTATTCCTCGAAATCCAGGGAAAGCATCCGGTACCTGCTGTATCCCTTCCAGAGCTCAATTCTCTCCTCCCGTCCCGACTCCGGAATGGTCAACACCTGAAGAGGACAGGATACAGAAGAAACAAGCTGCACATCCGGCGGAGTACATATGCAGACCGGATAACGGTATCGGTGCCGGAAAACGCCAAGCTGCCGCAAAACAGAAGACAGCTCTTCTTCCTGCTTTTTTTCATAATGATAAAGACAGATTCCAGCCTGGTACAAAAACGCTTCTCTCCGGATAAGCCACAGCTTTTCCGCCTGCTGTTTCCCGCTTCCGGACAGGCTTTTGCAGTCTGCAAAAACCCAGCCTCCGCCGCTTTCCTCCGCCAGCTTTTTTAACAGAGTTTTCCGCCCCCGGCCTTCGCTGCCTCTGAGCTGGAGAATGCACGGGCGGAGCCCGTCCTGCATCGCAGACATCTTCTCCTTAAGCCTTTGAAGCCACAAGGTCATGCCATACCATTCCTCCACCTCATCCATCTCAGAAAGAAAAAGCCCGGCATCATCCTGTACAGCCTCCGGCAGCTCATCTTCGCCTGCAAGGAACATCACCAGGCGTTCGTCTGCGAATAACTCGGAGTGCAGAAAGTTTTCCGTATGGGTCCCCACTCTGAGATATCTGGTCAGCGTTTCATAATCTTCCTTACAGGTCAGATAGTCTGGCAATTATTCCTTACAGAGCCTGTACGCAAATTTAAGGGTGGCTCCCTGCTTTGTAAACTTCTTCAGAAGATGATAAAAGGACGGATACACAAACTGGGCCACGGCAAGGTGGAACGCCGTTATGAGAACCGGTTTTTTAAGGTCTTTGATAAGCCTGTCATACCGCTCTCTTTCTGCCCGGTAATATCCGGGCGTGTCAGGAAATTTTCCGTTCTCCGGCATTACCTGCCTCTTATAATCCTTTGCTTCCTTTCCCAGATAATCGCAGGCCGCCGCAATGATTCTGGCGGAATTTGCTTCTAGGATCTGCATAAAGCAATCAGACGGTCATAGTCCTCATCCAATGTTGAGACGCACCAGTTAAGGGCCGGCTGGATGATATCCATCATGGCTTCCTTATGTTTTCCGCGGACAACGCCCACATAGCGGAAGTAAAGCTGGTTCCCCTCCGGAAATACCGCGTAATTTCCCAGAATGCTCTCCAGGTTGATCTTATTTAACCTGGCGAGAATCCCCGGCAGCTTTTCCTCCGGAAGATCCGTCTCTATGGTCGCGTATATCTGGAACAGAGAAAAGTCATCCGGAAAATCCGCCTCTGCTGTGGGAAGAAAGGCCAGCTCCAAAAGCAGGCTCCCCTTTCTCTCCTCTCCCATTCCGTTAAGCACGGCGCGGAGAATATCCATATCATCCGAGACCGTCATTTCCGGGGACACCCCCCAGCCTTTCATCTGTTCCTTTAATTCCTCCATTACCTGTTTCTGAATCGTGTTCATATTTTACGCCTCCTGTGTTCCATAATGTTGTGTCATAAATATGGATTTGTCGCCGCCCATGGCCTTATAAAGGTCGCCTGAGCTGCCGGCTTTCACCCGCTTTGCAAAATCCCGTGACGCCTGGTCTCCATCCTGGGCGTTCTTCATAATATCGTGGCTGGTGGTAAAACGGTCCATGTTCACCACATCGTTCTCCGAGCTTACGCCGATTGCCTGGCGGATCGCCCTTCGCATCTCCGGAGCTTTAAGCTTATATCTTTCCTTCAGCTGCCGGTAGCCTTCCACACCGCCCAAAAGACCTTTCAGAGACTCTTTTCTTGTCTCTTTATCCATGCCGGAGGTCACGGCCGACTCCGCAAAGCCGATTACCTTATTGGCAACCTTTGCGGCTGTTTTCTGTTTGAAGATTCTTCCCGCCGCGGTCACACCTGTTTTAACAATATCAAAGGAGTTGTTCACGGTTTTCTTATCCGCATTTTTCTTTGCAAAACGCATTCCTTTTCTGAGGGTCGAATCCGAAGTCTCCTTTTCCATACGCGAAAGATCCTTTTTGAGCCTCTGGGCAGTCACAATCCCCGCTCCGCTTTTCACAGCCCCCAGTGCAGCCCTCCCGTAAGCCAGTCCGTCGCTTACCCGGTCAACACCTCCTCCAAAACGGTCTTTTGCCTTGTTCTTAATAAATCCCACATCAAGAAGTCCGCTTGGTTTTCCAACCAGGCTTTCTCCCTTGGCTGCGGCGGCTCCCGCTTTCTCATCCAGCGAATCGTTTCCTTTCTCCAGTTCCAGAAGGACTTCTTCAAGTACCTTCCCCTCTGCAAGGCCCTTCAGCCGTTCGATTCCGGGCAGCTCTTTCAGTTCCCCCACCATATCATTATACCGCTTTCCGTAACCGCTGTCACCCTGCCGCTCCATGAAACGGACACGGCGTTCATGCTCATGGTTATCCAGAGGCTCATCCATGTGGAGCCGTTTCCACATCTTCAAATCGCCCATCTTTTGATCGGCCCACTCTTTTTGCTCGCCGATCCATTTCCCGGCGCGGTCTTTCTGCTCACCGAGCCAGGCAACTCCGCTTTTTACCTTTTTTGCCAGCGCCCTGGATCCTGTTTTCACCTTGTTCCATGCTTTTCCGAAAAAGCCCGGTTCATCCGACTTGTCGGCGAGCTTTTCCTGAACCCACTTCCCAAGTCTGGTTTTGTTGAACTTATCCATGGCCAAAGACGCACTGTTCTTTACCACATTCCCAAGGTAGGACGCTCCGCTCTTTATGGCGCTTCCGGCCCTGGACGCCCCGCTCTTTATGGCATTCCCGGACCTGGATGCCACGCCTTTTATGGCATCCCCGGCTATGGACATTCCGTTTTTTACTTTCCCCGCCAGCGCTCCGGCTCCTGTTTTTACCGTATCCCACGCTTTACTGAAAAAGCCCGGCTCGTCCGACTTGTTGGCACGCTTTTCCTGAATCCATTTTCCAAGCTTCGTTCCGTTAAACTTATCCGCCGCCCAGGACGCTCCGCTTTTTACCTTGTCTCCGGCCCAGGTTGCCCCACTTTTTATCTTGTCTCCGGCCCAGGTTGCCCCGCTTTTTGCTTTATCCCAGGCCCAGGACGCTCCGCTTTTTACCTTTCCCGCCAGCGCTCCGGCCCCTGTTTTCATCTTGTCCC
>CANRXD010000195.1 GCA_947643685.1 uncultured Clostridium sp.
TTCTGGATTCTGAGATTGAGGACATGATCGCTCAGAGACAGGCCGCAAGAAAGGCGAAAAACTTTGCTCTTGCCGATGAAATCCGGGGAAAGCTTCTGGAGATGGGAATTGTCCTTGAGGATACAAGAGAGGGCGTAAAATGGAAGAGAGCTTAAGGCTTTTTAAAGAGGCTTTCAGGCTTAAGGAAATGGATGCCGGACAATATTCCCCTTTGGTACTGGCTTATGTGGGCGATGCGGTCTATGAAATCTTAATACGTACCAAAGTGGTAAATGATGGAAATGAGCAGGTCAATAAGCTTCACAAAAGAGCCTCAGCCCTGGTGAAGGCCGGAGCGCAGGCGAATCTGATTATGGCGATTGAGTCTGAACTGACAGAGGAAGAGCACGCTGTATATAAGAGAGGGCGCAACGCAAAGTCTGCTTCCATGGCAAAGAACGCCACCATGAAGGAATACCGGATGGCTACCGGCTTTGAAGCACTGGTGGGTTATCTGTATCTTTCCGGGCAATTTGAAAGACTTTTTAATCTGGTAAGCCTGGGGCTTGCAAAAATCGGAGTGTGGAAAGAGGAGAATCCGGATGAGATATGAAGAACTGACCATTGAGGGACGGAATGCAGTGCTGGAGGCTTTCCGTTCAGGAAAGACCATTGACAAATTGTTTGTTCTGGACGGCTGTCAGGATGGTCCGGTGAAGTCCATCATAAGAGAAGCGAAAAAGCATGATACCATTATCACATATGTGTCCAGGGATCGCCTGGATCAGATATCGGAGAGCGGACATCACCAGGGGGTCATGGCTTTTGCGGCTGCCTACGAATATGCTGAGGTGGAGGACATACTGGAAGCAGCCGGAAAAAAGGGCGAACCGCCCTTTGTGTTCCTGTTGGACGGTATTGAGGATCCCCACAACCTGGGGGCTATCATCCGTACCGCCAATCTGGCCGGGGCCCATGGTGTGATTATTCCCAAACGCCGCGCCGTGGGGCTTACGGCAACAGTAGCAAGGACTTCTGCCGGAGCTTTAAATTATACGCCTGTGGCCAAGGTGACCAATCTGGTTTCTACAATGGAGGAATTAAAAAAGCAGGGCATGTGGTTTGTGTGCGCTGACATGGGCGGTGAGACCATGTACAGGTTAAACCTTACCGGTTCCCTGGGACTTGTGATTGGAAATGAAGGGGAAGGCGTCAGCCGCCTGGTGAAGGAAAAATGCGATATGGTTGCTTCTATTCCCATGAAGGGAGATATTGATTCCTTGAATGCGTCCGTGGCAGCCGGGGTTCTGGCTTATGAAATTGTAAGGCAGAGACTTTTGCAAAAATGAAAAATGTAACAGTTCAGCCTTGCATCTTCTTGCTTTCAACGCTTTTTTCGCTCTGAATCTTCGCATGGCTGAACTGTCACAAAAAAATTATAAGTTCTTGTTGACAAAAGAGAAAACTCATGATACTATATCTAAGGTTTCAAAAACACATGCTGCCTTGGCTCAGCTGGTAGAGCGTCGCCTTGGTAAGGCGGAGGTCGGCAGTTCAAATCTGCTAGGCAGCTTTTTAGAGAACCAGGGGCTTCCCGGATTTCCGGGAAGCCCTTTTCCGTCCGTAATTTGCAATTAGAAATGTTACCATTCGCCCGATGTGGAAAACCGGACGAAAATTGCCTTATAAGCAAGCTTAACATCTGTTTTCGTCCGGTTTTCCCCGCCCTGCGAACTGTAATTTGGGAATTGCATTTTCCATCAGTATTGGGTATAATCATAAAATGCCTATGGAAAGAAATGGTAAAATACAGGCAGAGGAGCAGGACAGTATGAAAAAATCTTATGAAATTGACATGTGCAGTGGGCCTATTCTTGGAAAAATCCTGATTTTTTCCATTCCTTTAATGCTTTCAGGAATTCTTCAGCTTCTTTTTAATGCTGCGGATGTGATTGTGGTTGGACGCTATGCAGGGAGCCAGTCCCTGGCTGCGGTAGGTTCCACAACGGCCCTCATTAACCTTTTAATCAATATTTTTGTGGGCCTTTCCGTGGGAGTGAATGTGCTGGTGGCCCAGTATTACGGGGCCAAAAGTGACGGGGATGTGAGTGAAACCATTCACACGGCCATAACTCTGGGGCTGGTATCAGGTCTCTTTTTAGTGGCAGTGGGAATTGTTGCTGCAAGACCCCTTCTGGAGCTGATGGGGACCCCGGATGATGTAATTAATAAATCTACCATATACATGCAGATTTATTTTGCGGGAATGCCGGTGACTATGCTTTACAATTTTGGCAGTGCTGTTTTAAGAGCTGTGGGGGATACCAGACGTCCGCTTTATTTTCTTACGGCCGCCGGAGTGGTCAATGTGCTTTTAAATCTGGTTTTTGTAATCTATTTTAACCTGGATGTGGCCGGAGTGGCCCTCGCCACAGTGATTGCTCAGGCAATTTCCGCCGCACTGGTATTAAAAAGTCTGTTATCCGCGGAAGGATGTCTGAAACTAAAAATACGTGAGCTGAAAATCAGCAAGGTAAAATTAAAGCGGATTGCCAGAGTGGGACTTCCTGCCGGGATGCAGGGGGCTATTTTTTCCATTTCCAATGTGTTAATCCAGTCCTCTGTAAATTCCTTCGGCTCCATTGCCATGGCAGGAAATACTGCCGCTCAGAATATTGAGGGCTTCATCTATGCGGCCATGAATGCTGTTTACCAGACCAACTTAAGCTTTACCAGCCAGAATTACGGCGGCAGAAAGTATAAGAGAATCGGGAAAATTACCCTGACCTGTGTAGCTGTGGTCATTGTTGTGGGCCTGGTGCTGGGCGTTTCCTTTTACGGAATTGGAGAGACGCTTCTTGGAATCTATTCTTCAGACCCGCAGGTCATCCAGTACGGCATGCGCCGCCTGGGAATCATCGGCCTTCTTTATTTTATATGCGGAATTATGGATACCATGGTAGGGAGCATTCGCGGCATCGGATATTCGGTTCTCCCCATGTGCGTTTCCCTGGCAGGGGCCTGTGGTCTGCGGGTGATATGGATATTTACCATTTTCCAGTGGAGCCATAATCTGACCACTTTATATATTTCCTACCCCTTTACCTGGATTGTCACAGGAACGGCACATATTATCTGCTTCCTTTTGATCCGCAGAAAAATGCCAAAGGAAGACTGGGAATAGGAAAGAAAAAATTCACAGTTATTTCACAAATATCCCTCTTGCGGAAATGGGCAGGAGGGATTATAATACGCCGTATGATTAACTAGTTAATGATTAATTTGCTGATAATTAACAGATTAATAATTTGGGAGCTGATGATTACCGGAAGAATACTGGTGAGCGGATGCCTGAAAGGCCAGTGATTATCAGGTTAATGACAGGCAAAGAATCATTTGCAGAAGAGGGAAAGGAGAAGCCATGAACCCAATGGGAAAACTTCAGGGGATCAATCATGCGATTGTGGAAGCGTTCATTAATACCGGAAAACTTCACCGGGCGCTTTTGGAACGCCCTCTCAAAAAAAATGGAATATTCCGGGCGCAGCACCAGATTCTTATGTGTATTTCCTGTAATCAGGACATGTCTCAGAAGGAACTGGCAAAACAATACCATGTGTCTGCCGCTTCCATAGCAGTTTCTCTGAAAAAACTGGAGAAAGGCGGTTATATCAGCCGGCTGGTTGACAGAGATGACAATCGTTACAATAAGATTCGTCTCACTGAAAAAGGAAAGGAAGAGGTGGAACGGAGTATCAGTTTCTTTGAAAAAACTGAAGACGGGATGTTTTCCGGCTTTTCCGAGAAGGAAAAACAAATATTTTATCAGTATATTCAGAGACTGTCGGAAAATTTAGAACAAATGCTTCAAAAGACAGAATAGGAGGGACAAAAAATGAAGCGATATGAGAAATATATAAAACCATATCTTGGCGCCTTCATCCTGGGCCCCATGATGATGCTGACAGAGGTGGCAGGCGAGGTAATGCTGCCAAAGCTTATGTCTCTTATTATCAACAACGGCGTAAGTCAGAGGGACGTTGGCTATATCATCCGGATAGGACTTTTCATGGTATTCGCCGTGCTTGTCATGGCGGTGGGCGGTACCCTGGGTGCATATTTTGCGGCAAAGGCATCCATCTGCTTCACCAGTGATTTGAGAAGGGATATGTTTAAAAAGGTCCAGCAGTTTTCCTTTTCCAACATTGATGCCTTCAGTACAGGTTCCCTTGTCACAAGACTGACCAATGACATTCAGCAGGTCCAGAATGTTTTAACCATGGGACTTAAAATGGCCCTTCGGGCTCCGGGCATGTTTGTGGGGGCTCTGATTATGGCCTTTATGATGAATTACAGGCTGGCGGTAATCGTTCTCATTGTGATTCCAGTTTTGCTGTTTGCCATCATCCTGATTCTGAAAACGGCATTCCCGCGGTTTGAGGC
>CANRXD010000196.1 GCA_947643685.1 uncultured Clostridium sp.
CAAATGACTGGGGCTTAAGCGTGTTACCTATAAAGAGGTATCTGAACTGTTACGGACTGTTACATATTTTACTTTAAAATACGAACAAACGTTTGCATATTAAAAAGGATTGTGTTATACTATGAAAGTGTTGACCGGCAGCCGTGAGACGGCGCATGCTTGCATGCAGAGTCTCATGGATATCGGGCAACCAGGCCGGTATGAGTAAGGAGGGCGAAAGCCCGAATTACGGATACAGGCGGAAGTTGCGTGAGCACGAAGCGCGGAGCAACTGACTTTCATGTATGGTGAAGCCTGCGTGAGCAGGCATGTCCGTATACTATGGATACTCAGTATTTGAAAATGAGACGAGCATATAAAGGAGTGTTATAATGCCAAAGCAGTATATTAAAATACGCGGCGCCAATGAGCATAATTTAAAAAATATATCTGTGGACGTTCCGAGAAATGAGCTGGTGGTTTTGACGGGACTGTCCGGCTCGGGAAAATCTTCCCTTGCATTTGATACCATTTATGCAGAAGGCCAGAGACGGTATATGGAGTCTCTGTCTTCTTATGCCCGGCAGTTTTTAGGGCAGATGGAAAAGCCGGATGTGGAGAGCATTGAAGGCCTTTCTCCTGCCATTTCCATTGACCAGAAATCCACCAACAGGAACCCGCGTTCCACAGTGGGAACCGTCACGGAAATTTATGACTATATGCGTCTTTTATACGCCAGAATCGGAATCCCGCATTGTCCCAAATGCGGACGGGAGATTAAAAAACAGACAGTGGATCAGATGGTGGATCAGATCATGGAGCTACCGGAACGATCCCGGATCCAGCTTCTGGCTCCAATGGTCCGCGGCCGAAAGGGCCGTCATGAAAAGGTTTTGGAGCAGGCGAAAAAAAGCGGCTATGTCCGTGTCCGCATTGATGGAAATCTTCATGAATTGACAGAAACGATCCAACTGGAGAAAAATATTAAGCATAATATTGAAATTGTGGTGGACAGGCTGGTAATCAAGGAAGGAATTGAGAAGCGCTTAGCCGATTCGATTGAAACCGTCATGAAATTGTCTGATGGACTTATGATTCTGGATGTGTTTGGAGGTGAGCCAATCAACTTCAGCCAGAGCTTTTCCTGCCCGGACTGCGGAATCAGTGTCGAAGAGGTGGAGCCTCGGAGTTTTTCTTTCAACAATCCCTTTGGCGCATGCCCAGAGTGTTTCGGGCTTGGATATAAAATGGAATTTGATGAAGATCTGATGATTCCGGATAAATCCCTGAGTATCGGACAGGGGGCTATTGCGGTGATGGGGTGGCAGTCCTGTGCAAAGGAGGGGAGCTTTACCAGAGCGATTTTGGATGCCCTTGCAGAGGAATATGGATTCGATCTGGATACTCCGTTTAAAGATTATCCTGAAAAAATACATGATATTTTGATTTATGGCACCAACGGAAAAAAAGTAAAGGTCCACTATACAGGCCAGCGTGGGACCGGGGTATATGATGTGGCATTTGAAGGACTGATTGAGAATGTCAGCCGGCGTTACCGGGAGACCTTTTCTCAGACCAGCAAGGCAGAATATGAATCTTTCATGCGGATAACGCCCTGTACTGCCTGCCATGGCCAGCGTCTGAAGAAGGAATCGCTGGCGGTTACAGTTGGGGATCTGAATATATATGAAGCGACCAATATGTCTATTGTGCGGTTCCGGGAATTTATTGACAATCTGGAGCTTTCCACAATGCAGAAGATGGTCGGAGAACAGATTTTAAAGGAAATCCGTGCACGTATCAGTTTTTTGATTGATGTGGGTCTGGATTACCTTTCTTTGTCGCGGGCTACCGGAACACTGTCCGGAGGGGAGGCGCAGAGAATCCGTCTGGCCACTCAGATTGGTTCAGGTCTTGTGGGAGTGGCATATATTCTGGATGAGCCCAGTATCGGTCTGCATCAGAGAGACAATGACAAGCTGCTAAAGACGCTTACGCACCTGCGGGATCTGGGAAACAGTGTGATTGTGGTAGAACATGATGAGGATACTATGCGGGCAGCCGACTGTATCGTGGATATCGGACCAGGTGCCGGAGAGCATGGAGGACACGTGGTGGCAGTCGGAACGGCAGATGAGATTATGAAATGTGAGGAGTCCATTACAGGAGCTTATTTAAGCGGACGGCTCAGTATTCCGGTGCCTGGCGAAAGAAGAACGCCAGCGGGCTGGATTGTGATCCGGGGGGCAAGGGAAAATAATCTGAAAAATGTAGATGTGAAAATTCCGCTTGGGGTTATGACCTGTGTAACGGGTGTTTCCGGTTCGGGAAAGAGTTCTTTAATTAATGAAATCCTGTATAAATCCCTGGCCAAAAAGCTGAACCGTGCCAGAACCATAGCAGGGGATCATGATGGAATTGACGGTGTGGAGCAGCTGGACAAAATCATTGCCATCGATCAGTCTCCCATTGGACGCACCCCCAGGTCGAACCCGGCAACGTATACGGGAGTGTTTGATCTGATTCGTGATCTGTTTGCCTCTACTGCTGACGCAAAGGCAAAGGGCTATAATAAAGGACGATTCAGTTTTAATGTAAAAGGCGGACGCTGCGAGGCGTGCAGCGGTGATGGAATTATTAAAATAGAAATGCATTTTCTGCCGGATGTGTATGTGCCCTGTGAGGTTTGCGGGGGAAAGAGGTATAACAGGGAAACGCTTGAGGTGAAATACAAGGGAAAGAGTATTTTTGATGTGCTTAACATGACCGTGGAGGAAGCAGTAAAATTTTTTGAAAATGTGCCGTCCATCGCGAGAAAAATAGAGACTCTCAATGATGTGGGCCTTTCCTATATTAAGCTGGGACAGCCCTCCACGGAGCTTTCCGGAGGGGAAGCTCAGAGAATTAAGCTGGCAACGGAGCTTTCCAGGCGGGGAACCGGAAAAACCATTTATGTTCTGGACGAACCAACAACAGGACTGCATTTTGCGGATGTCCACAAGCTGGTGGAAATTTTAAGACGACTTTCTGAGGGAGGCAACACAGTGGTTGTGATTGAGCATAATCTGGATGTGATCAAGACTGCTGATTATATTATTGATATGGGACCAGAAGGCGGAGACCGGGGAGGTACGGTTATCGCACATGGGACACCGGAGGAAATTTGCCAAAATTCCGCTTCCTATACAGGTCAGTATGTAAAGAAATATTTGGAAAAGAGATAGAGTTGTGATATACTGAGGTTGTCAATGCCGGAAAAATTCGTATTGACAGGAAAGGGAAACATAAAACAGGAGGGGCTGTCATGTTATTAATCAAAGGCGCAGATGTATATGCACCGGAACATCTGGGAAAGAAAGATGTTCTCATTGCCGGAGGAAAGATCGAAAAGATAGGAGACGGGCTTCCGGAGTATGAGGGCTGTCAGGTAATTGACGGAGCCGGAAAAATTCTTATTCCCGGAATCATTGACCGTCATGTCCATATAACCGGAGGCGGCGGAGAGGGAAGCTTCCATACCCAGGCACCGCCGGTGCAGCTTTCCAAATTGGTGGAAGGCGGCGTTACTACGGTAGTGGGCGTTCTCGGTACCGATGGAATCAGCAGAAGTGCAGAGAATCTGGTGGCTAAGGCAAAATCTCTGAAGGAAGAGGGAATTTCCGCATATTGTTGTTGTGGCGCATATGGATATCCCGGTCCGACAGTTACCGGAGACATCCGCAGGGATATTATGTTTGTGGATGAAATTCTGGGACTGAAGCTGGCAATTTCTGACCACCGTGCGCCCAATGTTTCGGTAGCGGAGCTGACCCGTCTGGCCAGTGATGTGCGTACTGCCGGAATGCTGAGCGGAAAAGCCGGATTTGTGTGTCTGCATATGGGCAGCGACAAAAGGTGCCTGGGTCCGGTATTCGAATCCCTGGAAAATACTTCTATCCCCATTAAGACCTTTCATCCGACCCATGTGGGACGGTCCGAAGAGCTTCAGGCGGACGCATTTAAATTTGCAAAGATGGGAGGCACCATTGATTTTACCTGCGGCCAGTTTGAGGATAAATTTAAATCTGTTGCCGCATCCTTAAAAGCGGCTGTTGAGGAGCAGGTACCGCTTGATAAGATTACACTGAGCTCGGATGGACAGGGAAGCTGGTCTAATTATGACGAGGCCGGAAATCTTACTGAGATGGGGGTATCTGACGTAAACACCGTTTACCGTCAGATTGTATATGAGGTAAAGGAAGAGAATATGGACCTGGAAGATGCGCTTATTTTCGGGACAAGCAATGTGGCAAAGGCTCTGGAGCTTTATCCGAAAAAGGGCGCAGTGCGGGAAGGCAGCGATGGGGATGTGCTGGTTCTAAATGGGGATCTGTCCATGAATACAGTTGTGGCCAACGGACTTGTAATGATGAGGGATGGTATTATCTGCAAAA
>CANRXD010000197.1 GCA_947643685.1 uncultured Clostridium sp.
GCTGGTTAAAAACAAAGTTTTCCAGTTCCTCGTCGGTCGGGATGATGAACATGTTCTTAATAAAGTGAGCCTGCCAGGCAACCTCCATAATGAAGCGGATTGCCATACGGGTGTCCTTATTGGCGCCGCAGAAAGCATCCATAACGAAAAGCCTTTTGTTGGAGAGCTCCTTCTGGGCGATCTTTTTTACCTCGTTCCAGGTTTCGACAGAAGCCGGATGGTTGTCGTTCTTGTACTCATCGGAGGTCCACCATACGGTATCCTTAGAATTCTCATCCATTACGATGAACTTGTCTTTCGGAGAGCGGCCTGTGTAAATACCAGTCATTACATTTACAGCGCCAAGCTCACTTACCTGGCCTACTTCGTAACCTTCCAGGCCGGGTTTTGTCTCTTCTTCAAATAACATTTCAAAAGAAGGATTGTGCACGATTTCTGTGGTTCCGGTAATGCCGTACTTGGTTAAATCAATCTTTGCCATTTTGCATGTAACCTCTTTTCTTTCATAGTTATAGGTGCGAAACGAAGACCAGATAGACTGGTTCCTACTACCAATTATACATGATAAAATAATTTAATCAACCCAATTCAAAAAAAATTCCCAGTTAGTTTGCAGGGCGTGGAAAAACGGATGAAAATAGCCGTCAAGCTTGCTTGTAAGGCGATTTTCATCCGCTTTTCCCCATCGTGCGGACGCCCGATGCTTCTTGTCCGCGGAAAGCGGGCAAGAAGATAAAGAATCGAACATACGGTTGCCCTGACGGATAAATCATGTTAAAATAAAAGACAAAGGAGCCTGTTCCAAAGGCAAAAAGAGTTTCCGAGAGTACTCAAAAAAGAAAAGGGAGGGAAGAGCCATGGATGCAAAAGAGAGGAGTTATATTGCCATTGACTTAAAATCCTTTTATGCCTCTGTGGAATGTATGGACCGGGGACTGGATCCGCTGACCACAAATCTGGTGGTGGCAGATCCTGGCAGAACCGAAAAAACCATCTGCCTTGCGGTAAGCCCATCCTTAAAGGCATATGGGATTTCCGGCCGGTCGAGGCTTTTCGAGGTAATAGAGAGGGTCCGGGAGGCCAATCTCATACGGAAAAAAAAGGCACCGGGCGGGCAGTTTCTTGGAGCGTCATCGGATGATGGCGTGCTGAAGGCCAATCCGGCCCTTGCCATTGACTATCTGGTGGCACCGCCCCGTATGGCCCACTATATGGAACTCAGTACAAAGGTATACCAGATTTATTTACGGTTTATTGCCCCGGAGGACATCCATGTGTACTCCATTGACGAAGTACTGATGGATGTGACCGGATATTTGGATACCTATGGTCTTACGGCCGGGGAGCTGGCCATGAAGATGATACAGGAGGTTCTTTCTGCCACCGGCATCACAGCCACAGCCGGAGTTGGAACGAATCTTTACCTGGCAAAAATTGCCATGGACATTGTGGCCAAGCGCATGGAGCCCGACCGGAACGGGGTGCGGATTGCAAGTCTCGATGAAATGTCCTACCGCCGCCTTCTCTGGAACCACCGGCCGCTTACGGATTTCTGGCGGGTGGGAAGAGGATATGCGGGGAAGCTGGAGGCCCAGGGCCTTTTTACCATGGGCGATATTGCCCGGTGCTCCATCGGCAGGAAAACAGAATATTATAATGAAGAGCTCCTCTATGGAATGTTTGGTGTAAACGCAGAGCTTCTGATTGACCATGCCTGGGGCTGGGAGCCATGTACCATGGCCGATATTAAGGCATATAAGCCGGAATCCAGCAGTGTGGGTTCGGGTCAGGTGCTTGTATGCCCCTATTCTTTTGAAAAGGCCAGACTGGTGGTTCATGAAATGGCAGACTCCCTGGCTCTTAACCTGGTGGATAAAGGGCTTGTGACGGATCAGGTGGTCCTGACCGTGGGATATGATATTGAAAACCTGTCGGCTCCTGAAATCCGCAGGCAGTACAAGGGCTCTGTGACCACGGACCGTTATGGCCGGAAGGTGCCGAAACATGCCCATGGCACCATAAATTTTGAGCGGAAAACTTCTTCCTCAAAGCAGATTACAGAGAAAGCTTTGGAGCTGTTTGACAGGATTGTGGATCCGCATTTGCTGGTCAGACGACTTAATATTGCGGCATGCCGTGTTGTGGAGGAGGGAACGGAAAGTCCGGGAGAAATTATGGAGCAGCTTGATATGTTTACGGATTATGCTGCCCTGGAGAAGAAGAGGATGGAGGAGGAAGCCGATTTAAAAAGGGAGCGAAAGATGCAGGAGGCTATGCTGGAGATTAAAAAGAAATTTGGAAAGAATGCGATTTTAAAGGGCATTAATCTGGAGGAGGGCGCTACGGCAAGGGACAGAAATCGTCAGATCGGAGGTCACAAAGCGTAGAGGGCAGGATGTGCCAGAAGCGGGGAGGAAAGAATATGAACAAACAAGACGAAGAATGGAAATGTTATGATGATATCTTAAATCTGCCCCATCCGGTCTCAGCCGTTCATCCACAGATGTCCATGTCAGAACGGGCAGCCCAGTTTTCACCTTTTGCAGCGCTGACCGGTTATGGAGCCGCGATTCGGGAGGAGGCACGCCTGACAGAAGAAATGGCCGATCTGGATGAGGACAGCAGAGAGGCACTGGATGTGCGCCTTGCCATACTTTGCGGACGCTTAAATGAGAGGCCGTGGGTGACTGTCACGTACTTCGAACCGGATACCAGAAAACATGGAGGTGCCTGCAGGATAGCATCGGGGATTGTGAAAAAAGTTGATTTTTACAGACACAGTCTGCTGATGGCAGACGGAACTGTGATTCCGGTGGAGCATATTATTGAGATGGATGGGGAAGTATTTGAGGAAAGGATGGAATAGAAACGTTCATGCAGCAGGGGGCATCTGAATGGTTACAAGTTCACAGTTTTTTCACAAAAATTCCTGGTTATGGCTGTTGACAAATAGAAATCCATGTGCTATATTACATGTATAACAAAGGAACGGAAATCCTGGATGGATTTCCTTCCCGATGTTTGGAAACTAAAATGAATTTATTTTCAGTCATGGAGAGGAGATATGACTTATGATGATGCCAAGTATTTTCAGAGATCGTTTATTTGATGATTTTATGGAGGATTTTGCTTTCCCGGCCTTTCCGGATATGGATAGAGCGTTATATGGAAAGAACGCAAAAAATATGATGAAGACGGACGTGAAGGAAACAGAAAACGGCTATATGGTAGATATGGATTTGCCGGGATTTAAAAAGGAGGAAATTAAACTTTCCCTGGAAAACGGATACCTGACTGTCAGTGCTTCCAAGGGCCTGGATAAGGAAGAAAAAAACGAGCAGGACAAATATGTAAGACGTGAGCGTTATGCCGGAAGTATGAGCCGCAGCTTTTATGTGGGCGACCATGTGACCGAAAATGATATTCACCCCAAATATGAAAATGGAATTTTGAGCTTCTGCCTGCCAAAGGAAGAAAAAAGGGAGGTTCCGGAGAAGCGTTATATTTCCATTGAAGGCTGATGCTTCTCAATAAAGAAAACTGGTAATTGTTCACCACCCTCACAGTTACGAAAACCGATACCCTGCGGCCAGGCTCCCGCAGGGTATTTTCAGTAAATCTTCATGCGCCCGGCAGCGGACGCGCCGCCGCCCAGCGGTCAGGCGTGCCCCCGTACTGCGAACGTCTGGTGGGCGCATTTGGAATCCCTGAATACATGCCGTCTGTTCGGCGGCGGATTTTCATAGAAAATATTTTTTAATGAGGAGGGAGAGACATGGAAAGAAAAAGAGATTATTACGAGGTCCTGGGGGTTGGAAAGGATTCCGATGAAGCCGCCTTAAAAAAGGCATACCGCAGGCTTGCGAAAAAATATCATCCCGATGCCAATGGTAAGAATCTCCAGGCAGAGGAAAAATTTAAAGAAGTCACTGAGGCTTATGAGATATTAAGCGATCCGGAAAAAAGAAAGCTCTATGACCGGTTTGGCCATGCTGCATTCAACGGAGCCATGAGTGGTCCGCAGCAGGAGGGTCCCTCTTATGAATACAGATCCCCCCGGGGCGGCAGGTTCTATCAGTATGCGGGACCGGAGGACGGCTATCATGAATACCATTTTGAAGGGGACAGCATGGAGGACATTTTCGAAAGCTTTTTCGGCGGTCATGGCAGGGACGGTTCCGATCTTCATTCAGAAATCTTCATAAATTTTGACGAGGCAGTATCAGGCTGCGACAAGGTGATTCATCTGAGCGGTGCAGGAGAAAATGATGCGGGGAAATCCTTAAGCGTACACATTCCGGCCGGTATTGATACAGGAAAGACCCTCCGTCTCAGAGGAAAAGGAATGCCGGGCTTTGGTAAAGGAAGGGATGGAGACCTGCTTTTAAAGGTGACAGTGGGCG
>CANRXD010000198.1 GCA_947643685.1 uncultured Clostridium sp.
GTGATCTTCATGTCCATGGGTAATCACAAACCCCTTCACTTTATCCATGTGACTGGCAAGGTATGTCACGTCCGGAATTACCAGGTCAATGCCCAGCATATCATCACTGGGAAAGGCCAGTCCGCAGTCCATGACAATAATACTGTCCTCGCATTCGATGGCAGTCATATTCATTCCGATCTGCTCTAATCCCCCCAGCGGGATGATTTTTACCCTGCAGTCTTTATTCTCTTTTTTCACGTTCTTCAAATTTCAAACCTCCGTTAAATTGTAACAATTCCGCCCATAACGGGCGAATCCATCATCAAAAGCGGGCTTTTCTACTCCTTCTCAATATCCACATCGTCCAGCAGTTCCCCGAAAATCCTCATGAGGTCCTCCAGCTCTTCCTCATCTTCCACAAATTCATACAGGGCATCTGCGTCCTCTGCTCTGGACATGTCCTTTAAAATATAACAGCTGCCCTCCTCCTCATCGTCTTCTGCATCTGTAACCAGAAGATAGTTGATTCCATTTAACCTGGTTTCCTCTACCACATAAAACTCGATGGTCTGGTCCTCATCCACCAGTGTAATTTTCTTCTCTTCCATAATGGTTCTCCTGTTTCTTTTCTGTCTGCCCTGCTAATAGGCGGTCCAGATAGCCCTGAAGAATCAGGCAGGCGGCCACCTTATCAATCACTGCCTTCCTGTTTTCCCGGCGGACTCCTGATTCCATCAAAGCCTGCTCTGCTGCAACCGTAGTGAGGCGTTCATCCCAATATACCACCGAAAGGCCGGTGCGGCGTTTCAGCATTTCGCCAAACTCCTTCGTTTTTGCCACACGCTCTCCCTCGGTATTATTCATATTTTTCGGAAGACCAAGCACGATGGTCCCCACCTCGTATTCTTTAATCAGCTCTTCAATTCTGGCGCATGTTTTCCGGAGCTTGTTTTCTTCCTTCCGTTCAATGATTTCCACTCCCTGGGCAGTGAGAAGAAGTCCGTCACTCACAGCCACTCCAACTGTACGGGAGCCGAAATCAAGTCCAAGTATTCTCATTTTTTCCACAACAAAACCAGCTGGCTTCCTTCCCCAACTGTCTCTCCTTTACTCTCTGAGCTTTTCCCCCGTACAATCCCGCTTCGCAAGAATCCGGACCATCCAAACAGCGCCCAAACCGCTGTCCTATCTTAGTCTGGTATCAATATAATTTTCCATCAGCTCTTCCAGAATCTCATCACGCTCCACCTTCATGATCAGACTTCTGGCGCTCTTGTGGCTGGTGATATACGTCGGATCCCCTGACATAATATACCCCACAATCTGGTTGATGGGATTATAGCCCTTTTCAGTCAGAGCCTCGTAAACTTCCCGCAGGACCTGGCTGACCTCCAGTTTTTTTTCTTCCTGTACTGCTTTAAAATATTGTGTATTACTGATATCGCCCATAAATGTCCTCACGTCCTTTAGTTGCTATTTTTTATTCTACCCCAATTTCACGTTTTCTGCAAGATAAATGATATCATCTGTCAGGAATTCTTTTAAAATACCTGTTATCATAGCATTTTTCCCTGCACTTAACCTGTTTTCATCAAAGGGAACGGCCGCTTTCACATATTCCTTCGTATGACCCACCATATAGGTTTTCCCTTTTATGGTAATGGCCTCCTCCAAAAGGATCTCTGCCTCCGTTCCCAAAAAAGAGGCCCGATACTGCTTTGACATTTCTTTTTCCAGCATGAGAAGTCTGGCGCTCCTCTTTGCTTTTTCCTTTTCCGGCACCTGGTCCGGCATCCGGTCCGCCCTGGTTCCTGCCCGTCTGGAATATTTAAACACATGCATTTCATAGAAATTTACCTTTTTTAAAAATTCCTCGGTAATGGCAAATTCTTCCTCCGTCTCTGCCGGAAAGCCTACAATCACATCGGTGGTAATGGCCGGATTTTTAAAGTATTTTCTTAATATGCAGCAGCGTTCATAATATTCCCTGCATGTATAATGGCGATTCATGCGCTTTAAGGTCTCATCACATCCGCTCTGCAATGACAGATGAAAATGAGGACAGATTTTCTTCATTCCTGAAAGCTCCCGAGCAAACTCTTCTGTAATGACACGGGGCTCTAAAGAACCAAAACGGATTCTTTCAATTCCCTCAATTTCATTTAACCGTTTAATCAGGCTTAAAAAATCAATGGACTCCTCTTTAAAATCCACACCATAGGAGCTTAAATGGATTCCCGTTAATACCACCTCACGGTAACCCTTCCGGGCCAGTATCCGCACCTCCGCCTCCACATCCTCCGGCCGGCGGCTCCTCACCCGCCCTCTGGTATAAGGAATAATGCAATAGCTGCAGAACTGGTTGCATCCATCCTGTACTTTAATGAAGGCCCTCGTATGCTCTTCCTGCTTTTCGATGTGGAGGGGTTCATATTCACTGGCAGAGGAGATATCAATTATGGACCCCTCAGCCTCCTTTCCTGCCATGCAGGCCTCCAGGAGGGGGATCAGATCTGCCTTTTTATTATTGCCAATAACCAGGTCAACAGATGCATCTTCCTTTAATTTTTCTCCGGCCGCCTGTACATAACAGCCTGCGGCCACCACAATAGCGTCGGGATTCCTGGATTTTGCCCGGTGAAGCATCTGGCGGGATTTCTTATCGGCCACATTCGTAACAGAACAGGTGTTGATGATATATACCTCAGCCGTTTCTTCAAAATCTACAATTTCATAGCCTGCCGCCTCTAAAAGCTGCTGCATGGCCTCTGTTTCATAAGAGTTCACTTTACATCCAAGATTATGGAGTGCCGCTCGTTTCATTTCTTTTCTCCTGTTCAAATTCAAATGACCACTTTGTGGATTGGATTATTTAATTTTCATACAACTAACTATTGACTTTTTTTCCGTGTCCCTTTAGTATGAAAGCAGATGTATTTCAATTATTTTATTGGGAGGGCAATAACATGAAAACCGTAAAAATTTCCTTGAATTCTATCGATAAAGTAAAATCTTTCGTCAATGATCTGACGAAATTTGATACCGATTTTGACCTGGTTTCCGGCCGCTATGTCATCGATGCAAAGTCTATTATGGGCATCTTCAGCCTGGATTTATCCAAACCCATTGATTTAAATATCCACGATGGGGGCAGCATGGATGAAATTCTCACAGTACTTGCTCCTTACATTGTAGAATAAATGTAACGGCGAAATTGCCGGGTAACAGTTCAGACAGCCTCTGTTCTGTTACAGTACTGAGCAGCTGCGAAAAAACTCTGCCGAAATATGGACTGCCGGGATATCACTCCCGGCAGTTTTCATTTTCATTTACACGCAGCGAACCACTTCCCGGGTCTCGACGGCCGTTTTTACCAGCTCGTCAATTTTCTCTGAAAGCTTTGTCTCAGAATTCTGGATCCGCTTAAGACTCGGCTTTGTAACAGGATGCTTCGCTACAAAAATCGTACAGCAGTCCTCGTAAGGAAGCACCGATGTCTCATAAGTATCAATTTTCAATGAAACATCCACAATATCCTGCTTATCAAAAGCAATTAAAGGGCGCATCACCGGAAGATCACAGACCTCGTTGGTCACAGCCAGAGACTGCATGGTCTGGGATGCCACCTGGCCAATGCTCTCTCCTGTGATCAGAGCCAGACAGCCGGATTCTTTCGCGATGGCCTCCGCAATCCGCATCATATAGCGGCGCATGATAATGGTCAGCTCATCGTGGGGGCACTGATCATAAATGTAAAGCTGAATATCTGTAAAGTTGATGATATTGAGCTTAATGGGACCTGTGTAGCGGGCTACGATTCTTGCCAGGTCCACCACCTTCTGCTTTGCCCGTTCACTGGTATAGGGCGGCGCATGGAAATAAGTGGCCTCAAGAGTTACACCGCGCTTTGCCACCATATATCCGGCCACCGGGCTGTCGATACCTCCGGAAAGAAGTAACATAGCCTTCCCTGCGGTTCCAATGGGCATTCCTCCAGGACCCGGAATCGTTTCGGAAAAAATATTGATTTTGTGGCGCACCTCCACCCGAAGCAGCACATCCGGATTATGGACATCAACCCTTGTTTCCGGATAGGCATTCAGAATCACCTCGCCCAAATCCCTGTTAATCTGGTCTGACACAACCGGATACTGCTTATTGGCACGGCGGGCTACCACCTTGAAAGTGAAATTTTTATCTTCATAGGCCTCTCCGATATATTTCACTACCCTGGCTTTTAAATCCTCATAACCATGATCCTCGATCTGCACCATGGGGCAGATCCCCACTATGCCAAACACATGCAAAAGAGCTTCAACCACCTCGTCATAATCAAAATCTTCGCTGGCCTCCGCATAGATTCGTACCGGCTGATTGCCCGATATCCATGAGATTCTGCATGCAGGCATGCGCCGTC